>JAPPBT010000067.1 GCA_026702745.1 Gemmatimonadota bacterium | reverse complement strand
CTGCGATTACCGGCGAGGACGTGCGTCTGCTGAAGCAGAAATACCCCGGCGTTCCCGTAGTCACCTACGTCAATACCTCCGCGGAAGTGAAGGCGGAGTCGGACATCTGCTGCACTTCGGCGAATGCCGTGAAGATCGTCGAGTCGCTGGGCGTGGACCGCGTGATTTTCCTGCCTGACGGATACCTGGGACGCTATGTGGCCGGCAAGACGGACGTGGAGATTATTCTCTGGGAAGGGAGCTGCGAAGTGCACGAGCGGTTCACGGCGGACGAAATCCGTTCCTATCGCCAGTCGCACTCCGGCATACAGGTCATCGCCCATCCGGAATGCCCGCCCGACGTCCTTGACGAGGCCGATTTCGTCGGCTCCACTTCGGCGATGATCCGCTACGTGGGCGAAAACAAACCCAGCCGGGTCGTCATGGTGACCGAGTGCTCGATGAGCGACAACGTGGCCGTGGAACATCCCGACGTGCAGTTCGTGCGCCCGTGCAATCTCTGTCCGCACATGAAGCGCATCACCCTTCCCAAGATCCTGCGCACACTGGAAACACTTCAGCCGCGGGTCGAGGTTCCCCCGGAAATCGCAGACCGCGCGCGGCTTGCCGTGGAGCGCATGCTTCAGGCCTGATCGGCGGGAACCTGCCTTAATGCCCATATACAATGGGCATCCTTTTGTGGCCACAAGCAGGCTGACTTGCGATGCAAGCTCAACACAAGATTCTGATGGTCGACGACGAGTCGGACCTGGAGCAACTGGTCCGGCAGCGGATGCGGCGCGAGATTCGCTCCGGGCAGTATGCCTTTCTTTTCGCCGGAGACGGCGTCGAGGCGCTCGAGGCCCTGGGCGAGCACAGCGACATCGACCTGGTGCTTTCCGACATCAACATGCCGCGCATGGATGGTCTGACGCTGCTGGAAAAGATCCCGGACGTCGATACCGATCTCCGCTCGGTCGTCATCTCCGCCTACGGGGACATGAAGAACATTCGCGCGGCGATGAACCGCGGCGCGTTCGATTTCGTCACCAAACCGATCGACTTCGATGACCTGAGAATCACGATCGATCGCAGCCTGCGCCAACTGGAGATGTGGCGCGAAGCCGAAGCCTCGAAGGACAAGCTGCTGACGCTGCAAAGCGAACTGGACGTGGCCCACACCATGCAACAGTCGATCCTGCCCAAGCAATTTCCGAAGAACGAGCAATACCAGCTGTACGGCAGCATGGCGCCGGCCCGGAACGTCGGCGGCGATTTCTTCGACATTATCCGGCTGGAGAACGGGCGCCTGGGAATGGCCATTGCGGATGTGTCCGACAAGGGCGTTCCCGCGGCGCTGTTCATGATGTCCAGCCGTACCTTGCTGAAGGGCGCGGCGCTCGGCAGTGAGGACCCGGGCGCTGTCGTTACCGTGGTCAACGAGCAACTCCAGGACGGAAACGACGCCAACATGTTCGTGACGCTGTTCTACGCCGTGTTCGATCCCGCAACCGGACTGGTGCGCTACGCCAACGGCGGACATAATCCGCCGCTGATCGTCCACAAGGACGGGTCCTCCACCATCCTGCCGCTCACCGGCGGAGTGGCGCTGGGGGTTGCTCCGCAGTTCGAGTTCAGCACCGATCAGGCCCGGCTGGAACCGGGCGAGGCGCTGGTGATGTACACGGACGGCGTCTCCGAGGCGGAAGACCTGGACAGCGAGGAATTCGGCATGGATCGCTTGCTGGACGTCTTCGCGGGCGCCACGCTGGAGAGCGCGCGGACGGCGAACGATGCCGTGTTCGCGGCGGTGAGGAAATTCGCGGGCGACCGATCGCAGTCGGACGACATCACCTGCCTGGTGCTGCTGAGGTCCGGTTCGTAGTCATGAGCGGCGAAATCCGCCTGAAGATCCATGCCAGCCACGGGCAACTGGAGCTGGTGGAGAAAGCCATCGACGAAATGGCCCAGCTGGAACAGTGGCCGGATGAACTGGTCTTCAAGGTCAAGCTTGTGGTGGAGGAACTGGGTCTGAACATCATCGACCACGGCTACGGCAACGATGAATCCCAGGAACTGGAATTTCGACTCCTGGCCGCGGATGACAGCGTAACCATCGAATTCATCGATGAAGCCAGCCCCTTCGATCCACTGACGGAAACGCCGGACCCGGATATCGATGCAGGCATCGAGGAACGTCGTATCGGCGGTCTGGGCGTGTACCTGGTGCGGGAGATGATGGACGAGGTCAAGTACGCCCGGGAGGGCAACCGCAACCGGCTGACGCTGGTTACCCGGCTCTAGCACCGTGTTACGGGGGGGCATGCGAGGGCTGGTTCTGATCGCCGGGCTGGCGGCTTTTTCGGGGATCTCGGCCGAGCCGGGCGTCGACCCGGAGCGCATTCTGTTCGGGCAGTCGGCGGCGCTCACCGGACCGGCCAGCGGGCTGGGTCAGGCGATGCGGGCCGGAATCGAGGCTGCTTTCCACGAGGCCAACCGGAACGGAGGCGTGCACGGCCGGCGGCTGGAACTGATCTCGCTTGACGACGGCTATGAGCCGGAAGCCGCGATCGAGAACATGCGCACGCTGATCAATGAGCGCCAGGTGTTCGCGCTCATCGGAGCGGTCGGCACCCCGACGGCGCGGTCGTCGGTGCCGGTTGCGGCGGCTGCCGGAGTGCCCTACATCGCACCTTTTACCGGCGCCCCCTTTCTGCGCGACGGGCAATGGCAGAACGTAATCAATCTGCGCGCCTCCTACTACCAGGAAACGGAGGCGATGATGGAGTTCCTGACCCGCCGGGGCCTGACGCGCGTGGCGGTCGCTTATCAGGACGATTC
>JAPPBT010000066.1 GCA_026702745.1 Gemmatimonadota bacterium | reverse complement strand
CCGATTTCACCGCCGGCGCCCTCTCCCTCCGGCGCGCGGGCCGATACGCTGTGGGGACATCCGGGACAGTAGTGGGCGGTACGCCGGGCAAAGGAGCCTTCGTCTCGTTCCGCGATGGCGTTCAGTTCCTCCATGCGGTCGTAAACGGGTGCCGACGGGTAAATCTCCTGCAGCATCGGTCCGAGCCGCAGGGTAAGCAGGTCTGGATTCAACTCGCCGTAAATCGGAATGAGCGGACGGTCGTCCGGACCTCGCTTTCCATAGACGTGTTCGACACCGGTGCCCAGGATCGCGTGGGCTGCCGCTTCCTCCACGAAGGGGCCCTTCTCTTCCACGACCACCACGGTCTTCAAGCGTTCTGCGAACTCCCGGATCGACCGCGGATTGACCGGGTAGATCACCCCCAGCTTCAGGACCGGCACCTTTTCATCCAGGTTCAGCAGCCGAAGCGTCTGGACGAGGTCGACGTAGCTCTTGCCCGTCGCGATGATACCCAGGGGACTGTCCGAGTCCGGATTATCGACCGTGTCGATCCCGTTTAACCGGGCGTACTCAGCGGCGATTCCCAGGCGCACCGTGGTCAGTTCTTCTTCGAAGGGGATGGACTGGGTAGAGATGACCACCTGGTGAAAGCGTTTTTCGTAGGGCGATCCAGGCCGTCCAGGCCGTCCTGCCGGTTCAGCCGACCCAGCCGACCCAGCCGGTTCAGCCGACCCAGCCGACTCAGCCGACCCAGCCGACCCAGCCGACTCAGCCGAACCAGGCTGATCGCCCGTCGTACCGGGTGGCAGCGTCACGCTGGGTAGTTCGGGGTTTACATCCACCGTTTCGGCGCCGTCGCAGATAGGCGTGACGAGTTTGATCCCGCAAAGTACCCCGGCGTACCTGCTGAGCGCGAGCGCGTGGTGCGCATAGGTGATGACCTCCGAGACCGTCGAAGGGTAGAAGACGGGAATGTGCGCGTCGCGCAGGGCCTGTTCGCTGCTGGCGGGGTACCCGGAACTCTTCGCCATGTGGTCGTCCCCGCAGAACAGGACGACACCGCTGTCCTTCCCCGTCCCCGCGATGTTGGCCAGGCTGAATTCGTCCAGGGCCCATTTCACGCCGTGGGCCTTGCCGTACCAGAATCCGTCCACGTTTCCTTCGTACTGGCTGCCGTGCACCGCCGCCGCCGCGGTCTTCTCGTTGACCGCCGCCTGGTGTACGAAGGGCGCCGCCTCGTTGAGCCGGTCGGCCTGTTGCCGGATTTCGAGGTCGAGTCCGCCGAGGGGCGAGCCTTCATAACCGGACATGAAGCTGCGCCTTACCATGCCGCCGGAAAGGGCGTCACGACGCTGCTTGTCCAGCAGGAAGCGGACGATGGCATGTATGCCGGTGAGAAAGACCGTACCGTGGTCCTTGAGGTATCGGTCCTGCAGCGAGGGCGCTGAAATGGCGTCGGTGGTCAAGGCCGGTCCTGCCTGTTCGAGAGGCATCTTAAAACAGATGTTTTGCACTTCAGAATCATGGCATCAGTATACGCGGTGGGGTGTTGCGTGTCAACCGACGCGGGGGGCCGCCACACCGTAGGAACGCGATGAAACGGATTGCCTTGCAGCGGTCCATCCTGTAAGTTTCAGGGAACGATCCTGTGACGAAAGCGACCTTCGGAAGGACGCGTGCCGGACATGTCGAATGCCGCTGCGGATATCCCATTCACCCCGGCCCTTTATGCTTCGAGCCGTGAAGACGCGCCGATCGATATGCTGGTGCTTCACTATACGGACGGACCTTCGCTGGAAGACTGCGTCGCGATCTTTCAGGACCCGGAGCGGCGCGTCAGCTGCCATTACATCGTGGGTCTCGACGGCGCGGTGCTGCAGATGGTCCGTGACGAAGACTGCGCCTGGCACTGCGGGACCAGCACGTGGCGGGGGCGGGAAGGCTGCAACCGCTGGTCGCTGGGCATCGAGATCGTCAACTGGGGGCGGCTGGAGAAAAAGGACGGGAGTTTCTACTGTTGGCCGGAGGAATACGGGACGCCATACAGCGGACCATCGCCTGTTCCGTCCGGGAGCGACTGGTGGGCGCCCTATCCGCCCGGCCAGGTCGAGCAGGTCGAATCGCTGTCCGGGCGGCTCGTCGAACGCTACCGGATCCCCCTGGACAATATCGTGCGCCACAGCGACATCGCGCCGGAGCGCAAGATCGATCCCGGACCCGCGTTCCCCTGGGACCGTTACAAGGCGCGGATGACGCAAGTGATCGCCGACCGATGGTAACCACGAAAACCGACCTCCCTATCTTATGCCAGACCAGGTTAATCCATCCGCGGCAGAATCCCGGACCGGTGCATTGACGCCCGCCGTGAACGGCACGGGCGTGATCCTCCATACCGGGCTGGGACGGGCCGTGCTGTCCGAGGTGGCGCGGCAGGCCGTGTCCGACGCGGTCGAGGGATACTGCACGCTGGAGATCGATGCCGAAACGGGCAAGCGAGGCTCGCGCCACGACCTGGTTTCCGGGCTGCTATGCGCCTTGACCGGAGCGGAATCGGCCATCGTGGTGAACAACAACGCCGCCGCGGTCATGCTGATCCTGCACGCCCTGGCTCGGGACCGCGAAGTCATCATCTCCCGGGGACAACTGGTGGAAATCGGAGGGTCCTTCCGCATGCCGGACGTCATGGCCGCGGGCGGGGCCCGGCTCGTCGGTGTGGGTGCGACCAATCACACCGAACCGGACGACTACCGCGCGGCCATCACGGACCGGACGGCCCTCATCATGGCCGTCCACCGGAGCAACTTCGACCTCGCCGGCATGGACGTCTCGGTGCCTCTCGACGAACTGGCGATGCTGGGCAGCGAGCGGGACATACCGGTCGTGTACGACCAGGGAAGCGGCGCCCTGATCGACCTGGTAGCGTACGGTCAGCACGGCCTGGACAGCGGATACACGGTGCGGGACGCGCTCGACCAGGGCGTCGACGTGGTCTGCTTCAGCGGCGACAAGCTGCTGGGCGGGCCGCAGGCGGGAATCATTGCGGGCCGGAGGGATCTCATCGACCGGATGAAGAAGGATCCGCTGATGCGGGCCTTCCGCGCGGATAAGATGGTCTACGCCGCCCTGCAGGCCACCCTGGAGTTGTTTACTGATCCGGACAGGCTTGCCGATGACCACGCGGTTACGGGTATGATCGCCGCATCCACCGGGAAGCTTGAATCCAGGGCGAATCGACTCGCTGAAGGTCTCACGGACCGATTCGCACACCGCGTCGGTGTGACTGTGGAGGAATCCTCAGCCGAAATCGGAGGCGGCGCCCTGCCGGTCCAGCCAATCCCGTCCCGCGTCGTGGCGCTTCGGCCGGTGGGATGGACGAACAGGCAACTCGCCGCCGCATTCAGACGGCAGTCGCCCCCCATATTCGGCCGGTTGTCGGGAGACCGTTTTCTGCTCGACCTGCGTACGCTGGAAGAGCGGGCGTTCCCGGTGGTCGAAGCCGCAGCCGGCGAAATCGCGCGCCGTATGGACGAAGACGCCTCACGGAGCGATGATGCCTCACTGAGCAAGGACACGTCGCGGACTAAGGACGGGTCACGCAGCACGGACGGGACACGGAGCGAGGACGGGTCACGGACTTTGGACGGGTCACGGAACAAGGATTGAAGCGCATATGAGCGACCGGTTGAAAGGCAAAGTAGTGGTCGTCACCGGCGGCGGTACCGGCATCGGTCTCGGAATCGCCAGATGCTGTCTCGAAGCGGGAGCCGCCGTGATGATCGCCCAGCGCCGGATCGAGATCGCCGAGCGCGAGGCCGCACGCTTCCGTGATCAGGGCTTCGCCGTTCAGGCACAACGGTGCGACGTGCGCCGTCGGGAGGACGTCGCCGCCCTGCTGGACCTGGCGGATTCCTTGCTTGGCCCGGTGGACGTGATGGTCAACAATGCCGCGCTGACGGGAAAGTCCCTTGAACTACGGCCCTTCATGGAGGAGACGGACGAACACTGGCGCAGCGTCCTCGACATCAATCTGACCGGCGCGTTCATCGGTACGCAGGAGGCGGCCCGCAGGATGATCTCAAGTGGAACGGGCGGTTCCATCATCAACATCTCGTCCGTCGCCCAGTTCGCCGCGCAGGAAGGCGCCTCCGCCTACTGTGCCGGCAAGGCGGGACTGGATGGCCTCACCAAGTCCGCGGCCATCGAACTGGCGGCGCACGGCATCCGCGTGAACAGCATCGCGCCGGGCGATATTCACACGGAACAAAGCGACCAGCCGAGGGAGGACGCGGTAGGGCGGGGCGCTACGGGAAGGTTCTTCCGCGACACGCCCCTGGACCGCCGGGGAACACCTGAGGAAATCGGCCGCGTGGCCGTGTTCCTGGCCAGCGATGAGGCGAGTTTCGTTACCGGGGCGACGTGGCTGGTGGACGGGGGATTCCTGAGTTACTAGCCAGCTGCGGCGGCCGGATTCACCACCGGATCCCGCGCTGCACCGGCCCGGTGTGCTGATCGCTGCGCTGCTCGATCGGCCACTTCTTGATATCGTCGACCAGTTCGATCAGGCCTTCCACGGACGCGTCGAAGATGATCCTGCCCTTCTCGGCCGTCGCCGGCGTCGGGTCGCCGTGGACCCCCAGGCCCGTCCATCTTCCCCAGAAATCATTGAATCGCACCGTCCCGGTGCTGTCGGAGGAGCAGTACTTCCCCACCCGGTCCATGTCCGGCGCGGCCTTGTCCATCTTTACGCGATCGCCGGCCAGGTGCAGGTACAGGGACGTCTCCAGTTCGTCGGCGTGGGCCATCACCTCCGATTCCCTGACTTCGTTGAAGGCATCGATCAGGAAGGTGAAATAGTTGGCGGCGAAACACAGCGACTCCGTGGCAAGCACCGTCTTCCGGGCGATCAGGTCGATCATCGGTGCGTTGGAGCCATGGCCGTTTACGATCAGGATCTTCTCGAAGCCGTGGTAGGCCACGCTCTTGGTGATGTTCAGGCAGAAGGCGATGAAAACCTCGGGCTCGATGTGGATCGTGCCCGGGAAGTCGATGTGGTGCAGGTTCAGCCCGAAGGAAACCGTGGGCAGGACGAGGACGCGGTCGGGGATGCGCCGACCCAGTTCATGGCAGACCGATTCGACGAGAAAGGCGTCCGTGTCCAGCGGCAGGTGCTTGCCGTGCTGCTCGGTGGAACCCGTGGGCAGGACCACCACCTTCTGCATGCCGATCGCCTCGTTCATGTCCTCCCAGGTCAACCGGTTGTAACGGTATTCTTCCCGCACGTTCATTTTGCGTCTCCTGACAGGCTGCACGGATTTTTCTCAGTCGTCCGGGATCTCCACGGGTGTCCGCCTGCCCACGCTGGGCGGACGGAGCAGGTCGCGCTGCAGGTCGTTGGCGGCCAGGTCGCGCGCGTCGTCCAGCCCGTCGGCGGAAGCCCAGGCGGAATACCCGGGTGAATACTTGTACAGCAGCGCGCGCCGCCGCCGATCGGAAGTCCACGTGGTGGTGCCGTGGACCAGCGCTTCTGTGAAGATGAGCATGTCTCCCGCCATGAAGGACGGGTTCGCGACGAGATGGGAATCCACGGGCGGTCGGTAACGGAAGTTCGACTTGTGGCTTCCCGGCACGCAGATGAGTCCGCCGTCGCCCGGGTTGATGTCCTCGAGGGCGTACATGACCACGATCAGTCCGTTGTACATCTTACCATCGAACCACTGGTACTGGTGTTCGCCGTGATCATGTCTCAGCCCGCCGTGCAAGTTGGGTTTCACGTGGCCTCGCTCGACGGAAAGTCGGTCCATCTGCAGCCCGTAAGCGTGGTCCAACCGCATCCATTCCCCGATCATCGTGCGGATGATCCGCAGCGTGCGGGGATGGGCCATGAGTTCCATGAATACAGGATCGAGCGTGAGAAACTGGAATCCGTGGGTCTCGTCAGTAAGGTGCCTGTCCAGGATCCCGTTCAGGTAATCGACCCGGTCCCGGGTCAGCATGTCCTTGTAGACGATGTATCCATTGAGGTCGAATTCGAAGATTTCGGCTTCAGTCATGGATTTCTCCTCACGCATCCGGGATTTCCACCGGCGTTCGGCCCTCGATGCTGGGTGCCCTGAGCAGGTCACGCTGCAGGTCGTTGGCGGCGAGCGCCTGCAACTTTTCCCATCGCTCGGGGATCGCCCACGTGGAATGTCCCGGCGAGTATTTGTAGAGCAGTGAGCGCCGCTTGTCACGCGAGGTCCACGTGTCGGTCCCGTGGACCAGCGCTTCCGTGAAGATCAGCATATCACCGGCCTTGAGTGACGGATTCACGACCAAATGCGAGTCCGCCGGCGGCTTGAAGTCCATGTTGGTCTTGTGGCTTCCCGGAACGCAGATAAAGCCGCCGTCGCCGGGGTTGACGTCCTTAAGGGCATACATGACGACAGTCAGCCCGTTATACATCTTTCCGTTGAACCACTGGTAGTGGTGCTCGCCGTTGTCTTCCAACGGTCCGCCGTGAAGGTTTGGCCTCATATCGCCGCGTTCCTCGGAGCGCGTATCCATCTGCAGTCCGTAGGCGTGGTCCAGTCGCAGCCAGCCGCCGATCATCGTCTTCAGGATGTTCAGCGTCCGCGGATGGGCCATGACATCCAGGAACACTGGATCCAGGTGCAGGAAAGGAAAATTAAAGGATTCTTCCGTAAGATGACCGTCGAGAATCCCGTTCATGTGGTCGACCTGGTCCGGGGTCAACAGGTCACGGTATATGATGACGCCATTCAGGTCGAATTCGAAGATTTCCGCTTCGGTCATGGCTGCCTCCTGATTCCTCGCCTACAGCTTATCTGCCGCATGCTTACTCCGGGTTTCCCGGTTAACCTTCTACTACAGGCGATCCCACCGCGCCGTCGGGCAGGGTATTCCTCCGTTTCCATCGCCGCCATTCTCTGGTCCTCTTCTTCTTCATCAGGTTTTCCGCCCATGCTTCCAGGGGTACGTCACCGGGCTCCGGGCGCCAGTACCTGGAAGCCGGATGGGCTGGGTCACCGTCCTGGTAGACCACGCCGTCCTCCGTGGTGTTGGACCCCAGCAGCTGGCGCTGGACTGGCGTGCATCGCGCAAGCAATTCCGCGTCCTGCCGATCGTAGTCTCCGGGTCGCGCCCAGCGGTAATTGTAACCGTAGTAGAGGCACTTCCGGGAATGGTCGGACAGGTTGGGCGTCAGGCAATGCCAAAGGGCCGTGCGCCAGACCATTGCGGTCCCCGGACGGACGTTCACCTCGACGATGTCCGCCGGGTCGATGTGGTAATCCGGATCGTGAATTAGTTCAGGCGAACGGAGGTGGCTGCCGCGCACGACGCAGATGGCGCCACTGTTGTGCTCGGTGAGATCGGTGAGGTAGTACCCGACCTTGACCTCCAAGAAAGGGACGATGCCGTTCGTGATAGGGTAGCCGTAGTTGGGTGCGTCGGAGTGCCAGGGGAAGAATCCGCCCGCCGCCCCCAGCTCACCCTCCACGTGGTCTTTCATGGGCGGCCGGACGTCTACGTGAGAAGTCCGGATCTGGATGTTGACGCCCATGACGTCCACGACCATCGGCAGGATCTTCGGATATTCGATCAACGCGAAGAGCTCGTCGTGTTGGGTCAGGGCATTGCGGATCTGGTACGCGGCGTCCTGAGCGGTCCCATGCGACTTGCGGTGTTTTTCGTTAAGCTCTTCGACGACGCTGATCAACCGGTCGACATGGTCCGGCGACAGGGCGTCCTCGATCAGGATGAAGCCGTCTTCGTCGAATTGTTGCCGCTGCGCTTCGGTGAGCGCCAGGTAAGGCTCGGGTTCAAAGGGGTCAGGCGCGGCCTGGACAGCGGGAATGTTCATCGTTTACTCCTTCCATCCATCGGACGATCAACTCCACAGGCGGTCGTGAGACCGTAAAGCGTTCCACTCGTCGGTGGGTTCGAAGTAACCGGGATCCTTCTCGCTGATGTGCTCGCGTATGGCCTCTTCGTTCAGTTCGATCCCCAGGCCCGGCGCGTCCGGCACCGTCATGAACCCCTCCTGGACCGACGGTTTCGGCAGGCCGGTCACCAGGTCGTCCCACCAGGGCACGTCCACGTGGTGGTGCTCCAGGGCGATGAAGTTCTCCGTGGCCGCGGCGCAGTGTACGCTGGCCATCTGGGCGACGGGCATGGCCGACATGTGCAGGGCCATGGGGATGCCGTATTCCTGGGCCGTATCGCCGATCTTCTTGGTCTCCAGTATGCCGCCGGAAGTGGCCAGGTCGGGATGGCACACCGAAATGGCCCGGTTTTCGAAAAGGTCCATGAACCCTTCCCGAAGATAGATGTCCTCGCCCGTGCAGATCGGCGTGTCGCAGGCGTCGCGCAGGCGGACGTACTGCTCGGTGAACTGCCACGGGACCATGTCCTCGTACCAGGCCAGGTTGTACCGGTCCAGCGCCTTGCCCAGGCGGATGCAGTCCTCCACGCCGATGTGTCCGAAGTGGTCGACGGCCAGCGGGATCTCGTATCCGACGATGTCGCGCACCCCGGCCACATAGTCCGACAGCAGGCCGATGCCCTTGTCAGTCAGCCGGATGCCCGTGAAGGGATGCATGATGTGCAGGGTGTCCAGCATCCCGGAAGGGGCCGACAGGGTACCCGGTGTATTTTTCAGCAGGCCGATGCCCACGTCCATCTTCAGAAAGGTGAACCCCCGGTCCATGCGTTCCTTCAGGCGGCGTCCCATCTCTTCGGCATTCGGGGTTGACGTCGTATCGCAGTAGATACGCACGCGGTCCCGGAACTTGCCGCCCGCCAACTGGTAGGCCGGCACGCCGTAGGCCTTGCCCGCGAGGTCCATGAGGGCCATCTCGATGGCGCAGACACCGCCGGCCTGCCTGGCGTGGTGGCCGAACTGGCGGATCTTCCGGAAGACCCGGTCTACGTCGCAGGGGTTCTCGCCCAGGATGCGCGACTTGAGGGCCAGGGCGTAGGTCTTGCTGGCGCCGTCCCGCACCTCTCCGAGGCCGTGGATGTCCTGGTTGGTATCGAGCCTGATGATCGTTGATGCGCCGATGGTCACGGTGCGCAGGTCGGTGATACGCAGTGCGCCGGGGCGGGAAGCGGTGTTTACGTTGCTGGCTATTTCCGCTGTTTCTGGCACGGATTCAACCCGTTTCTCGCCGTTGTCCGCCGCTCGAAGCTTCCTCGGACCATTGCGCCTGCGGTTCGACTGGGCCGTGATCCCATACGGTGGGAAAGTAATGGCCGGTCAGCAGATCGCCGGGTTCGACGTCGACCCGACGTTCCATGATATGGGATCTGGAGGGCTCGTACCTGGTCCATCCCGGCATGTAATGCACCGCGATGGCGGGCCGGCCATTATCGGTCGGATTGGGAGGGCTGCCGTGCCAGGTTAGACAGTGGTGGAACATGCACTCGCCCTTCTTCACCTCGCAGGGGACGATTTCCACCTCCTCGCCATCCGGGATGAGGGACCGGTCGGGATCGGGGGTGAAACCGTCTTCGTTCGTCCCGATCGTACCGCCCTTGTGGGGTCCCCAGTGATGACTGCGCGGCACCATGCGCATGCAGCCGTTCTCCACGGTGGCGTCGTCCAGCGCCACCCAGGCGCTCACCAGGTCCGCCGGCTGGATGATTGGCCAGTAGGGATGGTCCTGGTGCCAGTCGGTGGCCCCGCCGCGCCGGGGCGGCTTGTACTGGATCTGGTCGTGCCACACCCGGAGCACGTCGGTACCGATCAATTCGCAGGCCATGCGGCAGATCTCCGGGTGATAGAGATGGACCCTGAACCCGTCATCCGCCTGCCAGGTATTGACCACCTGTATGACGACGTCTCTTTCCGCTTCCAGTTCCTCGCCGGCTATGTTCCGAACCGCCTCGGCCTTGCCGCGGGATGTGCCCGCCATGACGGTCATCAGGCGGTCGCGCAACGCGTCCGCCTCTTCATCGGTGTAGACACGGCCGACGTTGAGAAAACCCACGGTTCTGAAATTGTCGATCTGCGCCTGGGTCAGGGACACGCTGCCAGCTTCCTGTTATTGCGTTAATGGCCGGGCGCCCGGTTCGTGGAAAGATTGGAGCGAACGTAGCGGAAACCGCGTATGATGTCAAGGCCGATGTCAAGGACGATGTCCACCCGAATTCGCTTGACGATGACACGACCGATGTTTACTTCCCGGAAACACCGGAAACGACACGATTCCACGTAATCAGAGGTACCCAAAATGGCGATTCGCATGGCGCAGTACGGCACAAGTCACGGGCATGCCGCCGGCAAGCTTCAATCCATGTTGACCCATCCCGAAGTCGAGTGTGCCGGGGTCTATGAGCCGGATGCAGGGCGAAGGTCCGCCCTGGAGCATGCCGACGGACCCTATGCGGACGTTCGTTGGTTCGACCGCGTGGAGGACATGCTGGGTGATCCGGATCTCGCTGCCGTGGCTTCGGAAGGCCGCAACGACGAGAGCCTGGCCCAGACGGAGGAAATCGTCCGCGCCGGCAAGCATGCCTGGTACGACAAGCCCGCGGGCGACGACTGGCCGGCCTGGCAGGGGGTGGTTGGCCTGGCCGAGAAAGCGAGCCTGCAGGTGCAGATGGGGTACATGTTCCGGTATCATGACGGGTTCCGCAAGATCGCCGACTGGGCGCGGTCGGGCATGCTGGGCAGCGTGTTTTCGATCCGGGCGCACATGTCGACCAACGTCCCCGTTTCATCCCGCGAAGTGATCAGCGCCCACCGGGGAGGCATATTCTACGACCTGGCCGGCCACATGCTCGACCAGGTGGTCTGGATCCTGGGGCGCCCGTCCAGGGTGACCGCGTTTCTGCGCAACGAAACCGGGGATGTCCCCGCCTTTGCGGACAACGGCCTGGGTGTGTTCGAATACGAGCACGCCATGGCCACCGTGGATATCGCCGCCATGGAACCGTCTCCGCCCGCCCGCCGGTACGAGGTATACGGAACGGAGGGCAGCGCCATCCTCATCGAACCCTTCGAACCGGGCACGGAAATCCGGCTGGTGCTGAACGAAGCCGCGGGTGGCTATCCCGCGGGGGAATCCCGTGTACCCGTGGTGGGCCGCAGCCGCCAGGCGCTGTATGACCTCGAACTGGTTTCCTTCCTGAAGACCATCTCCGGTGAACAGCCGCCGGACCGGCCCCTTTCCCACGAGCTGCTCGTGCAGGAGACCCTGCTCCGCGCGACACGGGGCCTGTCGTGAGTCCACGGTCCGCAAAGTCCGCGCATTACGACGCGATCGTGGTCGGCGGCGGCATCGTCGGCGTCTCGACGGCCTATGTGCTGGCCCGCCGCGGGCTGAGTGTCCTCCTGCTCGAGCGATACGCACCCGTCCATGAACACGGCAGTTCGCACGGCGACAGCCGGATGATCCGTTTCGATTACGAAGAGAACGGGTACGTCGAAATGGCGGCGCGCGCCTTCCGGGCCTGGGAGGATCTCGCGAAACGCCTGGGAAGGCCGGTGTTCAAACGGACCGGCATCTGCAACCTGGCGCCCGCCGGCGCGGCGGTGCTGGAGACCCTTGAAACCCGTCTGCGGGAATGCGGACTCCCCTTTGAACGACTGGCCCGTGCCAACTTCGCGCACCGTTTTCCCCAGCTAAGCCTGCCACCGCACAGTGAAGCCATCTACCAACCCGACAGCGCCGTGCTTTTCGCCGACGAGGTGGTACGGAACCTGTGGGACTGCGTCGTGGAAGACGGCGTGGACGCCCTGACGGAGACGGAAGTCGCTTCGATCGTCCCGGCCGAAGAGCGCGTCGAGGTCACGGCGGCGGACGGACGATCCTGGTCAGGTACCTTTCTCGTGCTGGCAACCGGCAGCTGGACGGACCGGTGGCTGAACGCGCTGGGGATCGATGTCGATCTCGTCGTGACGCGGGAACTGCTGGCCTACTTTCCACAGGCCGGTCCGGTCCCGCATGAGGCGGGCGCCATGCCCAACGTGATCGACTACCACACCTCCGATCCCTTCTATTGCGTGCCCCAGGTGCGGGTACCGGGCGTCAAGGCCGGCTGCCACCGAACCGGCCGGGTCGTCAAGGCGGACGACCCCGTAGAGGTGGACGACGCCAATCTTGAAGCAGTGCGGGCATTCATCGGACGCAGATGTCCCCACCTGTCGCGGGATCCCGTCGCGGTGAAACACTGCCTGTACACCAATTCGGCGGACTTCCACTTCATCCTGGACCGCCATCCCGATTATGCGAACGTGGTTCTGGCGGCGGGTTTTTCGGGCCACGGGTTCAAGTTCGGCCCGGTACTGGGCGAGATCCTGGCTGCCCGGCTGTTCGATGAAACGCCGCCCGTCGACACGAACCTGTTCGGATTGGAAAGGTTCAGCAGTCAGAGGGTGCTCAAGCCTCGTACGCTCGCGTAGGTACCAACGCAGCCAGAAGGTGCTCAAGCCCCGTACGCTCGCGTAGGTATCACCGCAGACCGGACGCGTTGAAACCCCGCACGAATGTGTAATTCCTGCAACGTCCGCCAGGTGCGCTCTCTGTTCACGCGAACCGTCGGCCTACCGCACAATAACACCGAAGTGCCAGCCCTCATCACAAATAATCACAAAAAAAACAGTAAAACCACATAATTATCATATCTATTTGTGTTTTCTTCTTGGAAGAGGACACACCATTCCTGTTATTGATTTGTTTCTTAATCTCATTCTCACATTGGTGAGGTTCAGTGGCCACCTCCGAATACAACCGACCGGCACATGAGCATACCCGAAGCATACCGCCCCGGTTACAGACAAGCTTACGCGGTAGATGTTGAGACCGCGGACAACTATGTAGCGCACACGCTTGTTGGCGATCCGGTCATGGATGCTGTGGTGGAAGACCTGGTGTCGATTCCGCAACAACAGGTGCACAAGTTCATACGCGCCGGTATGGAAGAGGATCCGGACGGATTGCGGACCGCGCCGCAATCGCTTAGGGACTTTTTTTTCGACGCGCCGCAGCCCGATCCGGAATGGCTGGATCACGAAGCCTTCATGCCGGGCATACGCGCCTTCCAGAGAAACGCGGTCAGAATCCTTTCAGCCTTCGTCACCGGCGTGTTGATCGACGGATTCTCGACACTGATAAGCACCTCTTTCGTGCAAACCGGACGGATATTCAACAACGGAGTCTGGCGCCTCAAGCAGAACAACAGGCATCAGATGGAGATTTTCTTTCCCGGGGGACTGCGACGGTACGGCGACGGGTGGAAACTGTCCGTACGCATACGATTCGTACATGCCCAGGTCCGGTACCTGCTGAGCAAGTCGGACAATTGGAACCAAGGGGCCTTGGGATGTCCGATCAGCGCAGCCCACCTGGGCTACGCCGTAGTTTGCTTCGCCACGCGCACCGTAAAACACTCCGAGTCACTGGGGGCTCACTTTCGCATCGACGAACGAGCCAGTTTCCATGATGTCTGGCGGTACGCGGGCTATCTCATGGGTATTCCCGAAACCATCCTATTCAGCGACGAGCAACATGCCAATCAGATATACCGGATCGGTTCGATCTGCGAACCTTCTCCCGGCCAGGACGCTATCCTCATGGCAAATGCGCTGATAAACTCCGCCCCGCTGGTCGCCGGCATCAAAGACACGCAGGAGCGGCGGAATCTGGTGAAGAAGGTTATCTACCCCGTTTCCCGCGCGCTTATTGGAAAACACCTTGCAGACAACCTGAAATTCCCTGCGAACAGAATGCCGTTATCGCTGGTATGGTACAGACTGGACCAGTTTGTTAAGCGGATGGGAGCATGGCTTCGCCGTGCACCTCCTTCTGATTTCGCGACGCTTCTCAAGGCATCGGCTTACAACGAAGCCGGCCTGACGTACAGGCTGCCCGATCAGATCCACGATGAAGAAGGCTCGAAATGGTAATGTCGTGTATACCATAGGACGTTCTACACGTAGCCTGAGGAAGCTTTTTCGGTTCAAACGAACCTGCGGCCGTCCTTGAACACGCCGGCGATCCGGCAGATGGCGCTGATGTCCTGCAGCGGATCTCCATCGACCGCAAGGATATCCGCAAGCCTGCCGGGTTCCAGGGATCCGACCTGGTCTCCCATCCCCAGCATCTCGGCGGCCCGGCTGGTGGAAGCGATGATGGCGCCCATGGGAGAGAAGCCGCAGCACTTGACGGCGATGACGAGGCTTCCGGCGAAATCCTCGAAACGCGTGTCCGGGACGCCTGCGTCGCTGGAGATGACCATGCGGACGCCTTCCTCCAGCGTCCGCCGCAGCAAGGCGTATCGTTCGCCGTACTCGCTGTTCATCAACGCTTCCACTTCCTCGGAAGAACCGGTCCTCGGCCCGGTGATGGTGTGGCTGACGTAAAGGCCCTTCTTCAGCATCAGGTCGACCGCCGCCTCATCGTATCGGTGTCCATCTTCCTCCCCCATCCAGGAGCAGTGCTCAATGCTGTCGGTGCCCGCTATGGCGCAGTTCAGAATACCTTCGGTCCCGTGAGCGTGGGCGGCGACTCTCCTGCCCAGGCGATGGGCGTCCCGGACGAGGGCCGTCAGGGTCTCCGCCGAATACTGGGCGCGTCGCACGTTGCTGTCCGGCGTCAGCCCCCCGCCGGTGGCACAGACCTTGACCCAGTCCACGCCCATGGAGACCACCGTACGCACGGCCTTCAGCACCTCCTCCGTGCTGTCCGCGCTGATCCCCATGTAGTTAAGGTGCCCCGCCGTCGTGGTAATGGGCAGGCCGCAGGCGAGTATGCGCGGGCCGTCCAGGTGACCCCCGTCGATGGCCCGCTTCAGGGTCAGCGTCACGCCGAACACGTCGGCGCAGTCCCGAACGGTCGTCACCCCTCCCCGCAAGGCCCGTCGGGCGTTCCCGGCGGCCTCGACCACGGACTCCACGGCGCTCTTGTGCGCCAGGGAGGTGACGCAGTCCTCCCGTGCGTTCATGACGAGATGTACGTGGGTATCGATAAGGCCGGGAAGCAATGTGGCCGTGCCGAGGTCGACGACCTCTGCGTCTCCGGGAATGGAAAGGCTGTCGCGGGAACCGACGGCCTGGATCCGGTTGCCGTCCACGAGGATCAGCCCGTCGGGAATGGGCGCCGCGCCCTTCCCGTTGATGATCGCGCCGCCTGTGATGGCCTTTAGCAAGGATCCCGCTCCCGGGTTCCGGCTTACGACGGGTCGTCCGCGGCAGGTACTACATCGAAGGCGCCCATGCTGCTGTACTTTTCCAGCCGGGCTTCCAGGCGTTCCTCGACGGACTGTGTGCCCGCCTCGTGCAACGCCTTGAGGATGGATTTTCTGACGTTCGCAATGGCCGATTCGTGGTCGCGGTGCGCGCCCCCGAAGGGTTCGGGCACGATTTCGTCGATGACGCCGAACTGGAGCAGGTCGGTGGCCGAAAGCCGCAGGGCCTCGGCGCAATCGGCCTTGCGGGCGGCCGCCTTCTCCTGGTCCTTCCAGAGGATGGTGGAACAGGGTTCGGGGCTGATCACCGAATACCAGGCGTTTTCCATCATGATGACACGGTCGCCCACGCCGATGCCCAGCGCCCCGCCGCTGGCGCCTTCGCCGATCACCATGACGATGATCGGTACGCGAAGCCGTCCCATCTCGTAGATGTTTCGGGCGATCGCCTCCGCCTGGCCCCGTTCCTCCGCCCCCGCGCCGGGATAGGCTCCGGGGGTATCGACCAGGGACAGGACCGGCATGTCGAACTTCTCGGCCAGCTTCATGATGCGCAGGGCCTTGCGGTATCCCTCGGGACCCGCCATGCCGAAGTTGCGCATCACGTTTTCCTTGGTATTCTTCCCCTTCTGGTGACCCACCACGGCGATCGGCTGACCGTCCATTTTCGCCAGCCCCGTGACCATGGCCTTGTCGTCCCCGAAGGCCCGGTCGCCGTGCAGTTCGACGAAGTCCTCCATCATCCCGTTGATGTAGTCGAGCGTGTGGGGGCGGTTCGGATGGCGGGCAATGAGCACGCGCTGCCACCGGGTCAGGTTGGAATAGGTCTTCCGCCGCTGGCGGGCCACTTCCTCTTCCAGGCGCTGGATCTCATCGGCCAGGGCGTCGAGGTTCTCGGTCACCGCATAGTTTCTCATTTCCTCTATGCGCTTCTCGAGTTCGTAGATCGGTTTTTCAAATTCCAGTATCGGGCCGTTCTCATCCATGGCTTGCTCCCGGCGCTGCAGTCCGGTCTTTATAAACGGTAATCGCGGCGGACCCCATCACGTTCAAGCAGTCCCGCCGCGTTCCTTAAAATAAAGATCAACCAGTACGACCTGTCAAGGGTGGGGACCCCGCGGGGATCCGGCAGGAACCGATCGAGTGGACGCAGGCCGTTCCCAGGTTAACGCCGAGTGGGTGCAAATCGTTCCCGGTATCAGACCTCTCGTTCGACCTCCCGCCCCCATGTGACGGGCCAAACCCCTTGACATCCAGGTTGCGGTCTGTTAGTTGACCGGTGCCCGGGCAGGGTGAGAACGTCCTGGATGGGATATCATTCCGGGCGAAAGGATCTATTGCCATGACAGCGGGAGCCCGAACCGGTGTGCGTGGGCTTGATTCGCCCTACCCCTTGTCCGTGGAAGACGTTTGCCAGTACCGGGAAAACGGCCACGTGCGTCTCCGGGACGTCTTTACACGGGATGAGATCGCCGAGTACCGCGAGGTGCTGAAGTCGATCACTTCCGAACGTTTTGCCGGAACGAGCAAGATGAGCGACCGGCCGGAGGACGATTTCTCCCGCGTATTCATGCAGACGTTCAACCTGAGGGAGGCGGACGAGCGCGCGGCCCGGTTCATCCAGTCGCCCCGTTTCGGAAAGATCGCGGCCGACCTCATGGGCGTGGATGCAGTGCGTATCTACTACGACAAGGCCATGTTCAAGGAACCCGAAAGCTGGATCACGCCCTGGCACCAGGATGGTCCGCACTGGCCGCTGTGCTCGGACCACGTCCTCACTATGTGGATCCCCCTCGTGGACGTCACCATCGACATGGGGCCGCCCCGATTCGCGAGTGGTACCCACAGAGAAAAAGTGCTGGGCCCCAGGGGGATACACCGCGAATCGGAATCGTTTTTCGAGGACTACATCCGCACGAACCGGGTACCTGTCGTTGAAGAGGAAATCCCCGCCGGAGACGCGACTCTGCACAACCACTGGGTGGTGCATGGCGCGCGGGCCAACACGTCGGGGCGTGTCCGTGAAGCGCTGGGAATCACGTTTTACGAGGACGGTCTTCCCATCGACGATTCCGCGTGTAGCGCGGAGAACCGGCCGGTCGTCGATGCGAACCTGGGAAACCGGCGTCCCGGCCAGCGGGCCGATCATCCGCGCAACCAGGTCGTGTTTGCCCGGTCCTGATGGGAGCTGCGGTGCGTTGATGCAGGCAGAAAACCTCGTTGAAAAGCTGCGAAACCGGCGCAGCAGGCTGCTTGATCCCGAAGACGGCGCGCTTAAGGCGGCCGTAGCGATTCTTCTACGCGGAGCGGCCGGCGGAACGGAATTGCTCTTCCTCCAGCGTGCGCAGCGCGAGGGCGATCCCTGGTCCGGCCATATCAGTTTTCCCGGCGGGAAGATCGATGCTTCCGATGAGAACCCGCGGCATGCGGCCATCCGGGAAACGCGGGAAGAAACGGCCATCGATCTCGACCTTGCGGATTTCGTCTGCCGCCTCGACGACCAGGCTACCCACCTCAGCAAGGTGCACGTGGCCGGCTTCGTGTTTTACCTGGCGGACGGAACCGAGTTGACCCTCAACCACGAGATCCGGAACGCGTTCTGGTTCCCGCTCGCCGATCTGAAGGATGAAAGCCGGTACGTTACGGCCACGGTGGCGGGCGATTGGGGAGAACGGGAAGTATGCGCCATCGATCTCCTCGATGGAAATGGACCCGTGCTGTGGGGCCTCACGTATCGTTTCACCGCCCAGGTGCTGGCCAGTACCGGCCACGAACTTCCGGGCGGATCCGAAGTGCAGTTGCGTTAGACCGCAGATTTCGCCACGTCACCCTGTAACTTGAAAAGGTTCTCGATCATGGAACTCTCGTTGTCCGTACGGGTCGCCGAATCCGTCTTGAACAAGGAAGAAGCCAACCGATCCATGGAACACCTGGCCGATCTGGCTCAAGAGATCGGATATTCCGCCATGTGCATGAGGGCGTCCCAGGCAGGTATAAAGTCACCGTTGGAACAGATCACCGCGGTTCGGAAAGTACTCGACGATCGGGCTCTGCCCGTCTCCATGATCACGGGAGACATCCCCATACCCGCGAACGACGAACACGCCCCTGACGCCCTTCGGAACATCACGCCCTACCTGGACCTGGCCGAACTGCTGGACGCCGACCTGATCCGGATCGGCATGAAGACGGAGGAAGATATCGCCTGGGCGCGATGGGCCTCGGATGAAGCGGAGGAACGGGACATCCGGCTGGCCCACCAGTCCCACACCCGCAGCCTGTTCGAAACGGTGGAGGAGTCCGTCTCCGTGCTGAAGCAAGTGGGGCGAGAGAACTTCGGCATCATCTATGAACCGGCCAATCTCGACCTGTGCGGCCAGGACTACGGACCGGAAACGATCAAGCGGTTCGAGCCCTGGCTCTTCAACGTATATCTGCAGAACCACCGACTGAACCCCGATGGATCCATGACCCTGAACACCTGGGTACGGGGCCCCGCGCCCCACGATCCGGTGCCCCTTCAGGAAACGGGCGGGATCGACTTCCCCATGATCATGCGGACGCTCGAAGCGATCGGATACGAAGGCTACGTCACCGTTCACCAGGCCTTCGCCGAGCTCATGGAACCCGAAGACGCCGCCCGCCAGAGCTACGACTACCTGACTTCCATCGCGAACTTCTGACTTCGGTTGACGAAGTTGAATTTAAGTTCGAGGTCGCATCGCGTTATTTCTACTCTTCCTTTCGTTAAGGGCATTCCATACACCAGGCGGATTGCAGAACCCGTCAGGTGGACTGCCGAGATCAACATCCAAGGGGGTGGATCAATACACGCAGGCGGGGTCGAATGGGGGGCGCTTATGGAGGTCGCACAACTGGTGATTACACCGGCTGTCATGTTGAGTGCTTTTATATTCTTCCGGCGGGAAGCGAAGAACGGTAGAGAAGAGCTGCGAAACGATTTGAAGAACGAGTTGAAAGAACATCGTAAGGAGTTAAAGGATGAGATTGGTTCCGTCCGAATGGAAGTTGCGGGGGTAAGAAATGAGATTAGTGACGTAAGAAACGATATACATTACGTAAGAAAAGAGATACACGACATGAATGGTCGGCTCTGGAACGTCGAAGGGATTTTGACGACCCTGGGCGGCTAGCGTGACGCTCGAGATCGACCGGTCCGATCCCCGTTCAGTTGCCGTGCTTCACACCAGGTAGACCAGTACGTAGAGGATGGGCCAGATGAGGACGACGAAGAGCCAGAACATGTAGCCCAGCACTACGCCGGTGTGATTTTCTGCGGTGTATGCGCCGGCGGAGGACCGGACCCAGAGGTACAGCAGGACGAGGACGGTTACGAGCACGTGGACGGCATGTAGCCCGATGATCGTATAGAACATGGCGCCGTACAGGCTCGATGTCATGCTCAACCCGAAGCGAATCAGCCGGATCCATTCGAACCCCTGGACCGTGAGGAAGACGACGCCCAGCACGCACGTGATCATCAGCCACCGCGTCAGCTGGCGGGCCGCATTCTCTTTCACGGCACGGTATGCCCGGTGCATGGTATAACCGCTCACCAGTAGAAACACGGTGTTAATGCCCGTGATCCCGATGGGCAGGCGAGGCTGGTCGGGTGGAGGCCAGTCCGCCACGAGACCGGACCGCAGCCAGAACAAGATGAAGAGCAGCGTGATGAAGATGATGAGTTCGCTGGCGATGAAGAGGTACATGCCCAGGATTTCCATGGGCATGCCCGGCTGCGTTTCCGGTTCGGCTGTTCGTGCCGGCGGTCGACCGGGCTGCTTCGTCAAGGGTTACTCCTTGTTCTGTACTTGCGCGGGTTTGGCCATCCGGTAACCGACGCGGGATTCCGTGAAGATGAACCGGGGATCTCCCGCTGCGTCGCCCAGTTTGCGTCTGAGATTCTTGACGATGGACCGTACGATCCTCAGGTCTCCTGAATTCCGCGACTGCCAGACGTTCCGCAGGAGCTGGTCGTAGCTGACCACCTTGCCGGCGTGGGTCGAAAGCACCCGGATCAAATCGTACTCGGTGGCCGTCAGGATCAATGGCCTGCCATCCAGGATCACCCTTCGTTCATCGTAATCGATGACCAGATTGTCCACCTGGAATGGTGCGGGCGGTCCGGCGTTCTTGCGCAGCGCGGCCTGGATCCGCGCGATCAGCTCCGTCGGCGAAAACGGCTTCACCACGTAGTCCGCCGCACCGATCTCCAGTGCCTTGGCGATCGTCTCGTCCCTGCCGTACGCCGACAGGAAGATCACCGGACGTTCCGACAATGCCGTTACGTTCTGCATTAGTTCGATTCCGTCGGTACCGGGCAAAAGCAGATCGAGCAGGACAAGATCCGGCTGACGGTCGTTGACCAGGTTTTCGACCTGTTCGGGCTCTCCGGTCAGAATCGGACTGTACCCAGCGTTCACCAGAATGCCCCTGATGTATCCCAATGCCTGGGGATCGTCATCCACGACGAGTATGCTCGGTTGTTGACCTCCGGGAGGCGAGGGGCCCGCAAGCCTGCCGTCCGTCGCGGCCGCGGCACTCGGAGTTACTTCTTCGGCCACCGGTATTGTAAATGTAAACCGCGTTCCAAGGCCCATGCCCTCGCTTTCGGCCCAGATGCGCCCGCCATGGGCTTCCACCAGTCCCTTGCAGATGGACAGGCCCAGGCCCGACCCCAGTCCCGCTTCGTCGCGGCCGCTCCGGGCATACTTCCTGAAAAGGTGAGGCAGCCGGTCCGCGGGAATGCCCCTGCCTTCGTCCACAACCGACACCTCCACCTGGTAGTCCTTCAACTCGGCCTTTACGGTAATGGTGGAAGAGTCGGGCGAGTGACGCGCGGCATTGGACAGGAGATTGCAAAGCACCTGTACGACCCGCTGCTGGTCCGCCCGCACTCTCGGAAGATCCGTCGGCAGGTCGATCTGCACGGTCTGGCGATGCTCGCCGCTGAGGAACGCGCTTCTGGCCTGGTCCACGATCACCGCCAGATTCGCCGGTTCAGGAGATACGGAGAGCGAACCCGTCTCGATCTGCGCAGCGTCCATCAGATTGCCAATCAACTCGCTCAGATTGTCGACCTGCGCGTCGATGATTCGGAAAAACTGTTGAGATACAGCAGGCTGAAGTACGGAAGCGTTTCCGAGGGCCGTGGCCGCGCAACCCTTGATGGATGCAAGCGGAGCCCTCATTTCGTGGCTCACCGTGCTCAGGAACTCGGCCCGTTGACGTTCCAGGTCTTCCAGCGGCGTCATATCCTGCATGGTGACGACGACCGACTGTACCTCGCCCTGCTCCGATACGATGGGCGTGGCGTTGATCAGTGTCGTGACCTTTCTGCCATCGGGTACCTCGAGTACGATTTCCTCGGCGCGAACGGTTGTCGCCTCGCGCAGCAGCCGTACCAGCGGGTACTCCTCCAGTTCGATTTCACGTCCATCCGCACGCTTCACGTTGATCACGTCGAGCAGATCCACAATCGACAGGCCCGGCGTCTGCAGGTCGCCCACGATGCGGCGCGACTCCTGGTTGAAAGACACGGCCTTCCCGGTCCGCGCGTCGAACACGACGACGCCGACGGGTGAAGTGTCGATCAGCGCCTCCAGGTCTGCCCGGGCCTGTTGTTCGTCACGGTGCTTCTTGGCGTTGGCTATCGCCGCGCCGGCCTGGGAAATGAACATGGAAATGATCCGCTCGTCTTCTGCGGTAAACTGCTGCCCGGATTCCTTGTCGAGCAGGTAGAAGAATCCGACCTGGGTACCCTGGTGGCGAATCGGCACGCCAAGGAGTCCATGATCCATCACCGGATGAATGGCAAGGCCGAGTTCCTTGAAGTGAGCCGACATGTTCTTTAACCGGAGCGGCTGCGTAACGCCTTTCAGATACTCCCAGATTTCCGGACCGTCAGGCAGCTCCTGAACCTCCCGATGCTCGCGTGCGCTCAGGCCATGGGCAACGAAGTCCAGTAACTGTCCTGATTCGTCAATCATGGTGATGCCACCCATCCTTGCACCGGTCAATGCGCAGGCTCCCGCGACGACCTCCTGCAGGACCGTGTTGACGTCAAGACTTTCGCTGATGCGCAGACTGGCTTCGCTCAGTTTTGTGAACTGCTCCTGCAGTTTCTTGTTGTTTTCCTTTAACCTGTCATCGTTCGGCATCGATCTGCTCCTCTGTATCAACGATCTTCGAACACGAACTGCCGGTCGCCTGAACCGGCGTCGTGCGCGGCCCGCCGAAATAGACCATCATGGCCCTGATCGGATAGATGATCACATTGAATTTACACGATATGAATAGATCATCATATGAAATTCATAAACCGTTATTTTTTATTCACAATCTTTCCACTACCCGTGTGTTGTCACCATAACAACAACGCCGGGAATAGCAACGGGAAGGCCGTTGGGGAGAGCGTCCGGAGTCGCAATGGAAACCTATCAGGGAGGAGAAGGCGGCGAGTATAGTGAGGAGGTGGCGACGCGCAAAGCGGGAGGGAACGGAATGCGGGCGCTCCGGAGAATCGCCTTTTGATCGCCGATCGTGAGGCGGATGCTGGGGGGCGTAAGGGAGATCCGCCGACGCCTACAGGTCGGTCGGCCTGGTCATCCTGTACCCGACGCGGGGTTCGGTGAAAATGTACTTCGGATTCTTTGCATCGTCACCGAGCATTTGCCGCAGCTTCTTCACAAAGACGCGAACCACCCGTGCATCGCCCGAGTTGCGCATCTGCCAGACGCTGCTCAGCATCTGGTCGTAGGTCACGACCCGGCCGGCGTGGGTCGAGAGGACGCGCAGCAGATCGTATTCGGTGGCCGTCAGCCGCAGTAGTACACCATCGAATTCCACTCTCCGTTCTTCGTAATTGATGACCAGGTCGCCTGCCTGGAACGGTTCGGGCGGACCGGTATGCCTGCGAATGGCGGCCTGGATCCGGGCGATCAGTTCCGTTGGCGAGAACGGCTTGACGATATAATCCGCGGCGCCGAGTTCCAGGGCTCGGGCGATCGTTTCGTCCCTTCCGTAGGCGGAGAGGAAAATCACCGGTCGCTCAGTCCTTTCCGGCAGATTCTTCATCAGTTCGATGCCGTCCGTGCCGGGCAGCACCAGGTCCATCAGCACCAGGTCCGGCTGATGGACTTCGACCATGCTCTTCACCTTCTCCGGATCGCCGGTCACCTGCACGCGGTATCCCGCCTTTTCCACGGTTTCCCGTATATATCCCAGCGCCTGGGGATCGTCGTCCACCACGAGGACCAGGGGCTTCCGCGCGTCGCCTCGAACGGGTTGGGGCCGCGTCCTGCCCTGTGCCTGCCCGGCATCGGTCCTGGCCTCCTCCACCGCCGGGATCGAGAAGGTGAAGCGCGAGCCCATTCCAGCACCCTCGCTTTCGGCCCAGATGCGCCCGCCGTGGGCTTCCACCAGCCCCTTGCATATCGCCAGGCCGAGGCCGGCCCCGACCCCGCGGTTTTCCCCGCCGCTCCGGGCATACTTCCTGAACAGGTGCGGCAGGCGCTCGGTCGGTATGCCGGGCCCCTCGTCCACGACCGATATCTCCACGTAGACGTTCTTCAGCCGTGCCGCCACCACTATCGTCGCCGAATCGGGCGAATGCCTCGCCGCATTGGTCAGCAGGTTTACGAGCACCTGGACGATTCGATGCTGGTCCGCCCGCACCCGTGGCAGATCGGGAGCCAGGTCGATCTGCACGGGATTCCGGCGGCCACCGTCCAGGAACATGTTCCTGGCCTTTTCCACCATGGCGATCAGCTCTTCGGGTTCGGTGGACAACGTAAGCGAACCCGTCTCGATCTGCGCCGAGTCCAGCAGGTCCCTGATCAGCTTGCGCATGTGATCGGCCTGCATGTCTATGATGCGGAAGAACTGCTCCGACTCAGCCGCGTTCTGTATAGACGAGGATTCCACCGCCGAGGTGGTGCATCCCTTAATCGTGGAGAGAGGAGCCGTCAGCTCGTGGCTCACCATGCTCACGAACTCACTGCGCTGCCGCTCCAGTTCTTCCAGCGGCGTCATGTCCTGCATCGTGACCACGTAGGACGCCACATCGCCCTGTTCCTCAACGATGGGGGTCGCGTTAATCAGGGTAGTGACCTTTCTACCGTCCGGGACCTCGAAGATGATCTCCTCTGCGCGGATCGTCTCAGCCTCGCACAGGAACTGCGCGATCGGATTTACTTCCAGCGCAATCTCGGTCCCGTCCGCCCGATGCACCTTTAAGACTTTCAGCAATTCCTCGGCTGGTTGTCCCGGCTTGCACAGATCTCCAACGATGCGACGCGATTCCCGGTTGATCGACAACAGCGTCCCGCTCCGGGCGTCAATGACCACGACGCCGACCGGCGAGGTCTCTATCAGCGCTTCGAGGTCGGCTCTTGCCTGCTGTTCGTCCAGATACTTGCGCGCGTTGGCAATGGACGCTCCGGCCAGGGACGCGAAAAGCGTCATGATTTCCTCGTCCTCATTGGAAAACTCCTGGCCGGCTTCCTTGTCGAGCAGAAGGAAGATACCCACGGTCTCGTCCTGATGGCACACGGGCATGCCCATAAAGCTTCGCTTCATGAGGTCATGCCAGGGCAAACCGAGCGAGGCGATGTGAGACGACAGGTCTTTCAACCTGAACGGTTCCGCTACTTCCCTCAGATATTCCCAAAGCCTGGCCCCGTCGGGCAGATCAACAAGTTGCCGATACTCATCTTTGCTCAGGCCGTGGGTGACGAAATCCAGCATATGTCCCGAACCGTCCCGGGTCGTAATCCCGCCGAATCCTGCGCCGGTCAGTGCGCAGGCGCCCTCTACGACCTCTCTCAGGACGGTACTCAAGTCCAGACTCTTGCTGATACGCAGACTCGCCTCGCTCAATCCTGAGAGCCGTTTCTTGAGAACTTTTATCTCCGCCTCTAACGTGTCGGTGTTTTCCATCTGCTCACCTCGGATATCGTGGTTTTTGGCCTTCGGCCGTCAGATTCCCGGACCGCCCTGAGTCCAATTTAAACTCAGATAACACCAGGTGGTGCTGATTTTGGTTTCCAAATCAAAAATTCACATTTTATACACTTAAACACCTTTAAAAATTACATTAATATAACAAAATTACCTGGTTTTGCCCCGCGTAATTGTAGTTACAAACTCCGAGAACGCTGCCGGCGCTTTGGGAAACGGCCTCGGAGGGCGGACAGGCGTCCCCGGGTTGGAACATTCGGCGTCCGAAGCAAGGGAGCGGAGGCCATTCATTCCGGCAGGTTGGACTTTCGATTGGAAAGAAAAAACGGGTAATCAACGTGGCGAACTCAACCGCTCCCTCAGGTCGTCCGGCCTGGCCATTCTGTACCCAACCCGGGGCTCGGTGAATATGTACGTCGGGTTCTTCGCGTCATCTCCCAGCATGCGCCGCAACCTTTTCACGAAAACGCGCACCACCCGCGCATCGACCGAGTTGCGCATTTGCCAGACGCTGCTCAGCAACTTGTCGTAGGTCACGATCCGGCCGGCGTGGGTCGAGAGGACGCGCAGCAGATCGTATTCGGTGGCCGTCAGCCGCAGGGGCGTGCCTTTCAGTTCGACGCGCCTTTCTTCGTAGTTGATGACCAGGCCGCCCGCCTGGAACGGTTCGGGCGGACCGGTATGCCTGCGAAGCGCGGCCTGGATCCGGGCGATTAGTTCCGTTGGCGAAAACGGTTTGACGATATAGTCCGCGGCGCCGAGTTCCAGGGCCCGGGCGATCGTCTCGTCCCGTCCGTAGGCGGACAGGAAAATCACCGGCCGGTCAGACTTTTCCGGCAGGTTCTTCATCAGTTCGATGCCATCCGTGCCGGGAAGGAGCAGGTCCAGCAGCACCAGGTCCGGCTGGTGGATTTCGACCATTCCATTCACCTTCTCCGGATCACCGGTCACCGCCGTTCGATATCCCGCTTTTTCCACGGTCTCCCGTATATATCCCAGCGCCTGGGTGTCGTCGTCCACCACGAGGACCAGGGGCTTCCCCGAATCGCCTTGAACGAATTGAGGCCGCATCCTGCCCGGCGCCTGCCCGGCATCAGTCCTGGCCTCCTCCACCGCGGGAATCGAGAAGGTGAACCGAGTGCCCATTCCCGTACCCTCGCTATCGGCCCAGATGCGCCCGCCGTGGGCTTCCACCAACCCCTTGCATATCGCCAGGCCGAGGTCCACCCCTACCCCGCGGTCTTCGCCGCCGCTTCGGGCATACTTCCTGAACAGGTGCGGCATGCGTTCGGTCGGTATGCCGGGTCCCTCGTCCACGACCGATACCTCCACATAGACGCTCTTCAGCCGTGCCGCCACCTCTATCGTCGCTGAATCGGGCGAATGCCTCGCCGCATTGGTCAGCAGGTTCACGAGCACCTGGACGATGCGGTGCTGGTCCGCCCGTACCCTCGGCAGGTCGGGAGACAGGTCGATCTGCACTGGATTCCGTCGGCCGCCTTCAATGAATTTGTTCCGGGCCTTTTCCACCATGGCGACCAGCTCTTCCGGTTCGGTAGACAATGTAAGCGAACCCGTCTCAATCTTCGTCGAGTCCATCAGGTCCCTGATCAGCTTGCGCATGTGATCGGCCTGGATGTCTATGATGCGAAAGAACAGTTCCGACTCGGCCGTGCTCAGTATGGACGAGGAATCCACCGCCGTGGTGGTACATCCCTTGATCGTGGAGAGCGGAGCCGTCAGTTCGTGGCTCACCAAGCTCATGAACTCACTGCGCTGCCGCTCCAGTTCTTCCAGCGGCGTCATGTCCTGCATCGTGACCACGACGGACGCCACCTCGCCCGTATCCGAAACGATGGCGGTCGCGTTGATCAGGGCCGTGACCTTTCTGCCGTCCGGGACCTTGATGGTGATCTCCTCCGCGCGGATCGTCTCGGCATCGCCCAGGAGCCAATCGAGCAGATACCCTTCATTTACGATCTCGTACCCGTTCGCCCGATGCACCTCTACGACTTTCAGCAACTCCTCGGCCGGTTGTCCCGGCTTGCACAGATCGCCGACGATGCGGCGCGATTCCCGGTTGATCGACAACAGCGTCCCGCTCCGGGCGTCGATGACCACGACGCCAACGGGGGTGGTCTCTATCAGCGCTTCCAGCTTGGCCCTTGCCTGCTGTTCGTCCAAAAGCTTGCACGAGTTAGCAATCGCCGCACCGGACAGGGACGCGAAAAGCACAAAGATCTCTTCGTCCTCTATGGTGAACTCCTGGGCGTCTTCCTTACCGAGCAAATAGAAGATGCCAACGGGCTCGCCCTGATGGCGTACGGGCATGCTCATAAAGCTCCGTTCCATGAGGGCATGCCCGGGCAACTCGAGTGATGCCAGGTGAGACGCCAGATCTTTCAACCTGAGCGGCACCGGCAAAGCTCTCAGGTAATCCCAAAGCCTTGCCCACTGGGGCAGGTCCACAAGCTTCCGCTGCTCGTTGGGGCTCAGGCCGTGGGTGACGAAATCAAACATCTTTCCCGAGCCGTCCCGAGTCGTTATCCCGCCGATTCCGGCACCCGTCAGTGTACAGGCGTCCATTACGACCTCTCGAAGGACGGCACCCGTGTCGGGGCTCTCGCTGATGCGCTGGCTCGCCTTGCGCAATCTGGAGAGCCGTTCCCTGAGCGCCTTTATCTCCGACTTCAACGTGTCCGAGTTTTCCATCTCCCCGCCTTGGATTTGTGGTTTCTGGTCTTCAGTCGTTAATAACCCCTGTTAAGTGACCTAATTACAGCTCCCGATCATATCGGAGCCATTCGGTGCAAACCAGTAAACGGCACACGAGAGTCATGCTGATTTCGGACTCCATCCCAGGTTGTTTACAATATATACACTAATTCGACAAAAAGATTACAATAAATTTATAAAATAATATGATTTTACCGCCCACGACCCCGTAGTTACACGTATTTTATATGGCACGGATTGCAGTCGGTTCTTAGCGACACATAACACCCAGGTACGGTCGTGCTCTTGGTGCGTCAGCGACAAGGTTCCGGAAGATGCCATATAAATCGCAGTCCAGAGGCAGATCGTGGTCCGCCAGCGGCTAAATGGACCCAGGAAAAACGCCCGGCAGGCCGTGCCGAAATTGACATCAATTCAGAGTGTTAATAAGAAATTCACCAAAATCGCAATATGGTTATAAAAAATTAATAAATAGACGTTTTTTTATGTGGCGGTGCCAATAATGTCACAGTTATTTAATACCATTAAGCACAGCCATCAGTTCAAAGCGACGACAGGGTTTTTCAGTCATGTACGTGCCAGGCGCCTAACTGAGAAGTTCGATGCACGAGTTTGATGTTCCAATAAGTGATTATGCCAAGTGCAACATGTCGTTCAATCAGAAGTTGTACAGCAGTCATTAACTGGCTTTATCGAAATTTCTAAACTCACATGGAGGGCCTATGGTAAATGTTTGAGCAGCGCCGTAATTGAACTTCAAGTACTGATTTTTCACGTAACGAGGAGAAGATAATGCACTACCTCATAGTCATATTTATTGCGTTTGCATTGTCCATAATGGGATGCGAAGGCAAGACGGGTGCAACCGGTCCGGCAGGTGCGACTGGTCCGGCAGGTCCGGCGGGTCCGGCTGGCCATGATGGACATGATGGTGCAGCAGGCCCAGCAGGTCCGCAGGGTCCGGCAGGTCCCCAGGGTCCTCAAGGTGAAAAGGGCGACACGGGTGAAACGGGTGAAACGGGTCCGGCAGGTCCTCAGGGTCCTCAAGGTGAAAAGGGCGACACGGGTGAAACGGGTCCGGCAGGTCCTCAGGGTCCGGCGGGTGAACCCGGTGAGACAGGAATACCGGGCATCGACATTACCGAAATCGCTCAAGCTGACCATATCGCCTTTATTATAGGTGACGCGAAGGCCGCGGAAGCCGATGTAGGTGGAGGCTTTCAGAAGACCCTAAGAATCGGCGAAGAGCGCATGGTCCGTGCCGTTGTCCGCTCTCAGAGTGAAAAGATACTTGAGAGTATCGAAGTTACGATGACCGAGCACAAGGACCCGGACAACGCCGTAAACACGGAAGTGGACGCAGACGACTCCAGCATGGCCATGCTGGAGGCCGCCAAGGTGGGTAATACCGTCATCAGGGCCACGGCTGCGCTCGTTGGCATAGCTGGCGACCTTAACTACACGGTCACCAATCCCATCACGAAGATCACCCTCCATCAGGGCGACGCTGACAAGACCAAAACCGTCGCGGAAGATGACCTCGCGCCTCAGGACGCAGAGTTGTTCTTGGCTGCGGACGAATCTTATAACGTGATTCAGGCTGTAGCCCGTGATAAGAATAACGATCCGCTTACGCCGCGCGGCGGTTTCAAGTGGACACACGGCAACGGTTCTGTGGCCACCGTCGCACTCCGGGACCACAACTACAAGCCCGCCAAGGATATAAAGACCCATTCTGCTATCATTACCGGCAGGGGGGCTGGCGAAACTATGGTCACGGTTATGGTCATGGGTGAAGGCGAACTCGGCGACCCTGCAAGCAAAGACATCGACGTAGTAGTCAGTGGCCAGGTTACGACCAGGCTTATAACAGCGTCTGATTCGTCTGTGCCCAACAACACTTTTGAAGCCGATCTTGGTGATGATGCGCCTGCTTGGGATCCGGCGACGATTACCTTTACAGTGGATCTCTATGACGCAATATCATCAGAACGCATCGCGGGGTCTGTTACCGTAATGTCGTCTGACGAAACCGTGGCCACTGTTAACACACCAGTAGCCCCTACGACTGAAGCGGGTGCTGTAGTCACTGTTACTCCTGTTGGGGCGTTGACCGGCGATACTGCTTTGAGCGCTGGTACACGGTCGACTATCATTACGTTAATGTCGACAGGTGCTAAGCCTGTTCGCTTGCGTTTCAATACGACGGTCAAAGCGGCACCGAACTGACGCCGTAAGCATTCGGGATAATCCGGGCCCGTAGAAAGGGCGCTGACAGAGTCCGGATTGGCTGGCGGCGATAGTCCGCCAGGGTTAAAGCCGCCAGCCGCGTTCCCGGGTGGCCCCCGGAGAGATCCCGACACGGGGCTGTATAGTAAAACCTGTCGCCCCAGTGCATTTGTATCTGGTCACCATGGAACAACCTTCCCGCCTGTCCCAAGTAGGAAGCAACTTGAGTTGCTCACTGAAAGGGGCAGGCGGTTTTTACATTTAAGTAAAACCGCGAATTGGTGGAGTATTCAAGGACGGGGATGCTGAATTTGAAGTTGGGTACATGCAGCTTCTGATGGAACGTAACCAGGACCTGATGAGAAGAATCGAAGTCCACACCTTCAACACCTACGAATCCACGATCGACCCTCGCGCCGCGTGCGAGCGCATCGCCGCCGTCAAGGCGCAGATCGCCGAGATCAACGAGACCGTGCAGAGCTGTTAACCGTCTTGGGATACTCCACGGAGAGCCATTGAAACCTTTGAGGTGGTGAGCATGGCCAGAACGCAACATTAAGTGCCGAACAGAATCAGGCTCGTGTGGGATTCGCCCTGGCCCTGGTCGTTATCCTCTCGGCCGTGGCGGTCATTCAGATGGATCGTAACGCAGTACGACGCGGTATCGCCGTTTCCCGTGGATTTTTCCCGCTGGTTCCATGAACGACAGCCGGATGAATTAATGCTCAGATACAGCCCAACATCGGCACGATGCAGGCAGGCCAGGCTACTTTAGTGATTTCACCTGGGTTGCGGTGAGTGTTTTCATGAGGCTACCTCCAGTTCTGTACCAAAATTGTCCCAGCGATTCTTCCTGGCATATACGAATATCCTAAGGAACAAGCACGTAAATAAATGAAAAAAGAAAAACCCCGAACTACCCTATTTAATGGGCTATTCGGGGAAGTTATAGAATCACTTAAGAAGATAAAGGAAGAGGCAGGAAAACCTATATTTGGGGGGAGCGTGTGGGAATCGAACCCACCACGGACCTGTTTAGGGCCCGCCATCGGATTTGAAGTCCGTGAGGCGCACCAGCAACCCATACACTCCCCTGCATGCTGCTTCTGCTATCTCACTCAGTCCCTTCCGCCAGCCTGTGGGTGCCGGACTCCCGGTTGGTGACGCCCAGGTCGCAGAAGTAATCCAGCAACGCGGTGGCGTGTGCCCTGGAGATGCCCAGGTGACCGCGGAACTCGGACGCGCGTACGGTGCCGTGAGATTCCAAGTAGGTCACCAACCGTTGCCTGACCGAATCGAGCGCCCGGTGATGCATGACCTGCCGGTCCGCGAACTCGACGAAAATCTCCTGATCCTGTGCATACCCGGCCATGCTTCTAATCATATCCGCGTCCGCTTTCAGATCAACCCGTAAATCCTGGGTGATCATCGACCGATCCTCCATGACCTGCACCAGATCGTTCATGGAGAAAACGACAGGAGGCTCGACCGCGCCCAGTTCCTCGAACGCCTCGAGTATGCGTTTCTCCCGGGCGTTCAGCTTGACCGTGTGAGTGGACAGGCGGACCGACCGGCCGGACAGCGCGATCCGGCCTTCCGCGTCGAGGTCGTTGAGCAGCCCGTCGTAGACGGCATCGGAAGGTTCCCAGGACAGCTGCAGCCTGGGGGCGTCCTTGGGCAGCGTTTCCTTCAGCCGTTGGGTGCGGTGCATCTTTTCGAGCAGTTTGACCAGTTCGTCCTTCAGGCCCGCGTATCCCTCCCGGTGGAGAAACCGGTGGTCCGGGAACCGGATGAGTTCGCCCTTTACCACCAGCCGCGTCAGGCATTGTTTCAGCACTTCGGCATTCAGGTTCGTGGATCGAACGAGGTCCTCCATGGACTTAAGCCCCTGTGCGCCGTGCGCATGCCCCATGACCCGTTCGATCAGGACATCCGGCTCCGCGCCGGTCACCGCTTCCAGGTAGTCCAGCACGGGCCGGCGGAAACGGCGATTCTTCTGAGGATAGACCTCCACGAAACGGCCGCCACCGAGCAGCCGCATGGATGAAAACCCGCGAATGATAAAGCGCTCGTTGCGTTCGGCCACGATGGGATTCTCCAGGCGAAGCTGCACGTATCCCGTCTCGCCCGGTGCGAGTTCGTCGCGGTCGAGCAGGATCAGCCTGCCGATGGTCTCGCTCGTGCCCTTGTGCAGGCGAACGCGCTGCCGGTTCTTCAGCGGTGCTTCCAGAGACTCCAGGCACTGCATCGTGGAATCGGTCATCATGGTCGGGAGCAGATAACCCGGCGCGCCCAGCTCATCGCCACGCTGAATGTCGGCCGTCTTGACATTCGAGACGTTCAGCGCGACCCGCTGTCCTTTGACGGCGCGGTCCACGGTGTCGTTGTGGGTCTGCATGCCCCGGATCCGCAAAGGCGTCCCGGCCGGAAGCAATTCCGCGTTCGAATCCCGCGCCAGGCTTCCCGACAGGACGGTACCGGCGATGACCGTGCCGAAGCCCTTCATGCTGAAAACCCGATCCACGGGCATGCGGAAGTATCCGGCGTCCTCTTCGACGGACAGTCCGGCAAGCCGGTCTTCGATGATCTCCTTCAGCCGGCCGATCCCCTGGCCCGTTACCGACGAAACCCGGACGACCGGCGCGTCCTCCAGGAACGAGCCGGTCACGAGCGACTTCACGTCGTCCTCCACGAGCATCAGCCATTCCTCGTCGACCAGGTCGCATTTCGTCAGGACGACGATGCCCGCATCGACGCCCATGTACCTTACCGTGCCCAGGTGTTCAACAGTCTGGGGCATGACGCCCTCGTCGGCGGCCACGACGAAGAGGACGAGGTGTATGCCGCTCACTCCGGCGACCATGGTCTTGAGAAACCGCTCGTGGCCCGGGACGTCGACGATGGGGACTTCCCGCCCGTCGCTCAGGGGCATGAAGGCGAAACCGAGGTCGATCGTCATGCCCCGGTCACGTTCCTCCTTGAGGCGATCGGGATGAACGCCGGTCAGCGCTTCCACCAGGGCGCTCTTGCCGTGGTCGACATGTCCGGCCGTGCCTAGGGTGAGATGGGACATGGTTGCTTGAGGATCGTGGTTGTGACGGTAGTGTGAATGGACGATTTGATCTAATCGGACCGGACGACGATCACGCGGTCCGCCCTTCCATGCAGGATGGCCCGGTTCTCGACGCCGGCGTTTCTGCCGATGACCGCATAGGAGATCGATGCGCCGTCGCCGATATCCGAGCCCGCCATGATGACGCTGTGTTCGATGGCCGCGCCGTGACCGATGCGAGCTTCGGGGCCGATACTGACGCCGGGGCCGATGCGGCAACGTTCGAGTTCGGCGGAATCGTCGACGATAACCGGCGGTCGCATCACGAGATTCGGAGACGAGAAGTTGTCGTCCATGATCTCCGGCAATCCCGTCCTCATGCATTCCGGGCGTGATGCAAGAAGCCGTTCGTTCGATGCCAGGTACGCCTCAGGCGATCTCACGTCGTAAGGCGGATGGTCGACATTTATACTCAGCACGGTTTCGCCGCGATCGGCGAGACCATCAAGCGCCACGTCAAACAGACTATTCAATGTATAGTTGTGGACGTCAAAGTCTTCCAGGGCTTCGCAGATCCGGGGCGTCATTACATAGATATGGGTATGCTCAGCGGCCTCTCGCGACGTTCCGGAGGAGTGCCCGGAACTTCGCCCCGCACGGATCCCACATGGTCGGCGCTCGCAATACGTTTGTACAAGTTGCCCGTAAACCTCGGATTCCAGCAGCAGAGGACCGGAAGATACCAGGATCGGCGCGTCTTCCGCAAACTCCACCACTTCCCTGATGCGTTCATGCAGGCGCCGCCCGGCCGGTGCATCCCGTGCGTCCCGGGCATCCCGTGCGTCTCGTGCATCCCGAGCATCCAGATAGGCGAGGGACATGCCCCACCGCGCTCCGTTGCCACACCGCGCCGCGATTTCCCCGGTGTCCCGTCCGGCCGCGATGAGCGTTTCCCGAATCCCGGCCCGTGCATATTCAGACAGCATCCACTCGACAAGCGGCTTGTTGGCCAGGGGAAGGAGCAGATCCGGGCGGCCATCCCATTCGGAAGGCCCGGTTTCATCGCAGTTCGCAATCAGAATGACGCCTCTGACCAACCCGTTGTCGTCCATGCTTCGGCGGCTCCCGGCGGCAGATCGAGACCTGTCGGAGTCCATGATCCGCAGCCCGCTGCAACCCCTGCGGAATCCTCTGAAACGACTCGATAAAACTATGTTCGAAACCTGTCCTCGTCAAGGCCGTTGGAGGCGGAGGATACGGGGGATTTGCTTGACAGGAACCATTGTCCTGGCTTACTTACCGCGCGTTATCGCAAGTACTTGCCGGCGAGAGGATCAGCCATGTCCCCAGCGAAAATCCGCAGCGGCGAGATGTCCTTCCTGGAACATCTCGAAGAGCTTCGCAGGGCCATACTGAAGTCCGTACTCGCCATCCTGGTCGGCATGGTCCTCTGCTTCACCTTTGCCGACTACATCATCAATTTTCTGCTCTCGCCGACCTTCCAGGAAAACCTCAAGACCGAGATCGAAATTCAGGCCATCCGGCCGGCCGGCATGTTCACGGCCAGGGTGAACATCTCGCTGCTGCTGGGATTCGCCCTCGTACTGCCCTACGTCCTCTACCAGCTCTGGACATTCATATCGCCCGGCCTGCTTGACAAGGAGAAGAAGTACGTTCCCCTCGTCATCTTCTTCTGCTGCGTCCTGTTCCTCGTCGGCGCGGCCTTCGCCTTTTACGTCCTGATTCCGGTCATGGTCCGGTTTTTCGTGCAGCTCCATGTACCGGACATCAAGCCCCAGTGGGACATCGGGTTCTATATCGGACTCGTAAACAAGATGGTACTCATCATGGGCGTCGTGTTCCAGATGCCGGCCGTGGTGGCCTTTCTGACCTGGCTTCGCATCCTGAATGCCGGCGTGCTCAAACGGGTGTGGCGCATCGCGCTGGTCGTCATATTCATCGCCGCGGCCGTCATCACGCCCACCGGCGATCCCTACACCCAGACCCTCGTGGCGATTCCGCTGGTGGTGCTGTATTTCATCAGCATGGGGATCGCCGCGCTGATCGGCCGCAGCCGCAGGAAAGCCGAAGAGGCGGAAGAGGAGGAGGAGGGGGATGACGACGGTGACGGTGGTGGAGAAGGCGGTGGCGGTGAAGACGACGGGGAGCGGCCCGCGCTGACCACCGGCGAGCCCGATACCCCGACCCTTCCCCGCGATGCGTCGACCCCGGCTGGCGAGCAGCGTACCGGCAGAGGCTACTGGCCTGATGACGACGAGTTCATCTACGACTACGATGTCGAGATGGGGTACTCCGAAGAGCCGGAGGACAAGCCTGACAAGCCGGACCAGGACGGCCAAAAAGGCGATGATGGCCCTGCGGAGAGTGACGAGGTAGATCAGGAAGAGGCGGAAACGGACGAGACCAGTGCGGACGAGACCGGCGGATCTGACGAGTCCGTCGGGCGGGATACCGACGATGAAGGGGAAGGGACTGAAGAAGGTCGGGAAAAGCCGGAGTCGTCCACAGAATCGGATAGTAAGACTCCGGAAAATGATAAAGACTCAAAGGACAGCTTGGGAATCAAACCTGATGAAGAGCAAACTCCACCAAATCGAGATTAAAAGTCCGATCCACCTGCAGGATCGTTTAAGGATTAACTACTTGGAATTGCGGTAGTTAGTGTGATGTTTGTTCCGTCTACACAATAGACTCCTAACTCGATTCAAACGATTGGAGTATCTATGAATTCGCTCGATGAAGTCTTGTGCAATGCCAAACGTGCGAGGTTGATCCCTAGTCTCGCTGAGTCTCGAAAAGAAGAGAAGTTGGTATCGGTATTGCTGGCAGTGTTAGGTGCTGTAAGACCGTTCGCCGCGCAATTACTAGGATTCTGTGGTGTCAGAGTTGGAAAGACTTCAGATGTTGACAGTTACACGGAGGTAGTCTTTCCAACGTCAGACCCGAATCGTACTGAACGGCCAGATGGTGTTTTAAATGTTACTAGTCGCAGCAACGTACAATGGACTGCGTTGTTTGAGGCGAAAGTTGATAATGCAGAGATTGACGAAGAACAAGTCCTTAGATATGGCGAGGTCGCACGTTCGCATGGGATCAACACAGTGATTACACTTTCAAATCAACTCGTCCCGTTGCCTACACATATTCCCTATTCCGTTCCCAAGCGCCTGTCTCGAAAACTGGAGTTTTATCACGTTTCGTGGACGAGCATTCGTACGCAAGCCATGCTGACGTTAAAAGACAGTGAGGATCTGACTGCGGAACAACGTTTCATCTTGGAGGAAATGGTTCGATACTTCGAACATTCGAATTCAGGAGTCAAGCGATTTGACCAAATGAACAGGGAGTGGCGTCAACTCGTTCTAGGTATCAGACATGGCGAACAGTTTCAAAGAACATCGCCTGAGATTGAAAACACTGTTGCAAGTTGGCATCAGGAGGAAAGAGATGTCTGCTTGATACTGACACGCCGTATCGGTGAACGGGTCGATATACGCCTTCCTCGTAAATACCGAACCGATACAGCACTTAGACTAAGGGACGCCTGTGATTCTCTTGTTAGTGACAACGAGTTAACATCCGGATTCTCGATTCCTAATGCCGCCAGTGACTTAGAAGTTGTCGTGAATCTTCAAAGAAGGACGATTTCTTGTTCGATGAAGTTGGCGGCCCCCGGCGATAGGAAGAGAGCCATATCAAGGGTTAACTGGATTTTACGCCAATTGCGCAATGTTGAAGGAGATGATGTATTCGTTCGTGCGTACTGGTCAGGACGTAGTCAGTCTACGCAGGCTGTTTTGCAGAAGGTTCAAGAAAATCCAGGAAGTTTGGAAATAGATCGACCTGGCGCTGTTCCGGTTTCTTTTGAGGTTTTGGTCATTTCAGATCTAGCGGGTCGGTTTTCCGGCCGGTCAACATTCATTGAAGACCTCGAAAAAGCGATTCCCGGATTCTATGACCGCATCGGCCAGAACCTACGTAAGTGGGTACCCCCTCCACCATCTATTGATAAACGTGATCCTAAACAGACTCCTGATGAAGCAGAGGGTGATGATACTAGTATGATTACAGAGACCATATCGTCTGATGCGGAAAGGCAGTGATAGAATCGGCGTTCAGATACTTAAGCGTACTCATCCCTCAGATTTCGGAAGCATAGCAGAAGTTGTGAAGAAACGAAGTTCGAGTTAACGGGCCTGCAGATCAGTCACCAACGTACTCAAGTAGGATTTCAGTGATTTGTCTCCAACACCAAGTCCTCCCACCGCTCACAGAAAGTGCGACACCCGCAGGTACAGGTACCGGCCCATGTAATCGTAGGTGGAGAAATCCGAGGTCCCCAGCAGCCCGTTGAAGACCACCGCGGGCGGCTGGTTGAACACGTTGTTCATCCCCAGGGTCAGCACGGTACCGCCCGCCCCGGTAAACAGTCTGTACGTTCCTCGAAGGCCGAGTACGCTGTTGGACTCCACATCCCTGTAGGCCGGCGTCTCGACGACGTCAGCCCGGTACAGGCCCTTGCAGTCGTTGTCCTCGCACTCCACGAAACCACCGGTGTATTCCCACGTGAGTCCCGCCGAGGCGCGCCGCCACTTGAGGTCCAGCGCGGCGCTGTGGCGCCACCGGGGAAACACGCCCACGTCGTAGTATCCCCTGGCCTTGATCACCTCCGTGCCGCCGGCCGCGGGAATGAACTGGTCGTACCGGAACAGCAGGTTGGCCTCCAGCCGCGCCGACAGGATGCCCCAGGAGGTGTTTCCGTTGTATGCAGCTTCCAGGTCCAGTCCGGCGGTCTCGGTCTCGCCGACGTTGGTATTGGTCTGCACGATGTGGGAGATCAGCTTCGTAGCGGGGTCCCGGACGATCTGACCGCAACTGGCGGGGTTGTCCTGCGAGTAGCAATTGCTCAGGATGACGCCCGCGGGGAGGGATCCGATCTCGTCCTCGATCCGGTTCCGGTAGTAGTTCAGGTCGAGCTGGAGGTCCGGTGCGAAACCGGGGCGGTAGCGCATGCCTGCCGTGATCATCCCCGCGCGCTCCGGTTCGAGTTCGGTCGACCCGCCCTCCCGTGCCCGCAACTGGGCGCGGGTGTCCCTCAACCCTGACGGGACGCCCGCGGCGGCGCAGTTCCGCCGCTGCTGCGAGGTAAGCTCCCTCGGGTTGCCCGCTTCGTCCACCACGCTGCAGGGGTCGCTCACCAGGGGAAACACGTCGTTCGCACCGAGGAACATCTCGGCGATGCCGGGAGCACGGAAGGCGTTGGAGTAGGTGGCCCGCAGCGTCAGGCCCCGGGGCAGTTCCACCCCCGCTCCGGTCTCGTAGGTCAGCCCTGCACCGAAGGAATCGTAGTGAAACGCCCTTCCCGCTGCGTTCAGGTGGAACCCGATGCCGTTCCCGCGGTAAACCGGCAGCCGGGACTCACCGTACAGGGCGCGGACCGAGAAGTCCCCCTCGGTCGCTTCGGTTCGAAACCCTGTGGTGTTGCCCGAAGCCGTAACGGGATCGGGCGTATAGGCGCCGGACTCCCAGCGCGAGGACACGCCCGCGGCCACGGACAGCGGACCGTGCGTGAGTTCCGCCAGGTCGCCCGTCAGGTTCCACTGCAGGATCTTCTGCTGCGTGTAGCCCCGGGCAACGCCGGTGTACTGGATATAGGCCAGCATCTCCGGCGTGATGGTCCCGGCGCCGTGCAATATATCGAGGGGGACGCAGTTCCCCGTGCATTCCTCGTCCGGCCCCAGCGCCCTCGTGAGATTGCTCCGGATGAACCGGCCCCGGTTGACCGTGGTTCCGGAGGTGCGCCCGAAGGCATAGAAGACGTCCGAGTCGAAGCTTGCGAGGCGGCTCTTGACGCCCAGTACGATGCGGAAGGTGCTGAGGTCCTGGTTGAAGATCCGGTTGCCGGCTTCCACGAAGCGGCGCCGCACGTCCACGAAGTCCCGCCCGAACGCATTGTACCGGTTGCCCGCCGAGACCGGCGTGCCTTCTTCGATGGTGAAGAGCGGGGTCGGCGCAAGCTTCTGTTCGGACTGCCGGTTGGTATACACCACCTCGAAGAACGGCCGCAGCCGGTCGCTTAACCGGTGCGTGCCGCCGAGGAACGTGGTGTACCGTTTTTGTGGCGTAAAGATGTAGTTTTCGGGCTGGTAGTTGTAGAGGTCGCCGGTGCCGTCCAGTGAGTTCCCCGCGTAATTGAAGGGCCGCCAGCCCATGGACGGATCGAGGAAGTAGTCGCCGGCTTCGTCACCAGCCGCCGTGTTGACCGCCTTCCACGCGTCGTTCCCCGCCGCGCCCGAACGGTCGATGATATGGCCTTCCGGCGTCGCCGAACTGCCGCTCGTCGTGAAGGATCCGTCGTTTTTCGTCCAGTTGTAGCTTTTGTCGGCTTCGCTGAAACTACGCTCGTAGGTCCAGACCGGCCGTTGGTCGTGGTACCCCGCGGAAAACAGGATGTTTCCCCGGTCTCTTCCGATGCCCGCGGAAAAAGCCAGGTCTATGGCCGCGCCGTCTCCAGCACCCGATACGCCCTGGTAGGCCTCGAATTCCACGCCGTCCAGGTCCGATCGTGTGATGACGTTGACGACTCCGCCAACGGCGTCGGAGCCGTAGACCGCGGAGGCACCGTCCTTAAGCACTTCGATCCGTTCAATGACAGTGGATGGGAGGGAATTCAGATCGACCGCGCCGTCCGCGCCGAGGCCGCCGGGCACGAACCTGCGGCCATTGACCAGGACCAGCGTCCTTTGGGCGCCGAGTCCGCGGAGGCTGATGCGGGTGGCCCCGTCACCGCTGTAATTCGCCTGGGTGTTGGTGGCGTTTGATTGGACCGTGAGCGACTGGAGGACGTCCCCCACGGAGGCGAGCCCCCGGGCCCGGATCTCCTCGCGGGCGAGGATGACCACCGGGGCCGTCGAACCTTCCGCCTCGCCCCGGATTCGGGAACCGGTCACCGTCAATTCTTCGAAGACGTATTCGATCTGAAGGGAGTCCGGGTCGTCCGCGTCCTGGGCGAGGATCCCGGTACTGGTGGGCGCCACGAATAAACACGCCGCCAACAGTGCCAACAGCCATGTTCGTCCGTAGATCAATACCGGGACCCGTCTGTTTACCGTTCAGTCAGCCTACAGGAAGTGGGACAGCCTGACGTACAAGTACCTTCCCAGGTAGTCGTACGTCGAAGCGTCCGACGTGCCAAGGAATCCATTGTAGATCACCGAGGGCGGTGTGTCAAACACGTTGTTCACCCCGACCGTCAGCACGGTGCCACCGGCGCCGGTGAAGAACCGGTAGGATCCCTGTATACCGAACCTGTGGTTCGCGTCCACGTCCCGGACCGGAGGGGCCGTACCCACATCGTCACGGTACAGGCCCTTGCAGTCGTCGTCCTCGCACTCCTGGAAACTACCGATGTACTGCCAGTTCACACCTGCCGATGCCCGGCCCCACTTCAGCCCGACATTGGCATTGTGCTGCCAGTTCGGGAATACGCCCAGGTCGTAATAACCCCTGCCCTGTACCAGTTCGAAACCACCCGCTACAGGCAGCATTACGTCGTAGGCGAAGAGGTAATTAGACTCGAGCCGCGCCGATAGCAGACCGAGGGGCGTGTCGTCGATGTAGTTCAGTTCGATGTCCAACCCGTTTGTTTCCGTCTCGCCGATGTTAGTGGCGGTCGAGAAGATGTTTCTGATCACGCCGTTCTGGTCACGCTGGACTTTGTCGCAGTCCGAAGGGCTGTCCTGAGAGTAGCAGTTGCTCAGGATCAGGCCCGCACCGAGCGCGCCGATTTCATCCTCGATCTTGGTGGTGTAGTAACTGACCGCAATGTCGAGGTTATCCAGGAACTCGGGCTGGTACACCAGACCGGCCGTCATTGTGTTGGCTCGCTCGGGATCGAGATCCGTAGAACCGCCGACCCTGGCCCTGAGTTGTGCACGGGTGTCTTCGTAATCAGACGGTACGCCCGCTGAAGCGCAGTTGCGCATCTGCTGCGAGGTCAGGTTGCGTGGATTGCCGGCTTCGTCCACGACGCTGCAGGGATCGCTGACCAGCGGGAAGCTGTCGCTCTGGCCCAGAAACATCTCGGCGATGCTTGGCGCGCGGAATGCCTTCGAGTACGTGGAACGGAAGGCCAGGCCTCGAGGCAGCTCGAGCCGGGCGCCCGCTTCGTATGTGAAGTCCGACCCGAAGGTGTCGTAATTGAACAGCCGGCCGGCGGCGGAAATGTTCAGGCCGCCCATATCATTCTGATAAACGGGAATGCTGGTTTCGGCGTAGACCGCGCGGACCGAGTAGTCGCCCTCGGTCGCTTCTTCCTTGTTACCCGTGGTATTGCCTGTGGCGGTAATGGGATCAGGAATGGAGCCACCCGCTTCCCACCGGGACGATGCCCCTACGGCCACTGCGAGGGGCCCCGCCGGCAAGTCGTACAGGTCGCCGGTCAGGTTGTACTGCAGGACCCTCTGGGTCGTATATCCCCTTGCGATTCCGGTATACGAGATGTAATTAAGCATGTCCTCTGTAATCGTACCCGGACCATGCAGCAGGTCCAGGGGTACGCAGGGTGCCACACATTCCGAATCGGGTCCCAGCGCCCTTCTTACATTGCTCAGGATGAACCGGCCTTCGTTGACGTTGGTTCCGCTGGTACGGCCGTAAGAGAAGGCCAGGTCCCCGGAAAATCCCTGGAACTCATGTTCCATTCCGAGGACGATCCGGTAGGTGTCCAGGTCCTGCAGAAAATTGCGGTTGCTCGCCTCGACGAAGCGCCGGCGCACGTCGAGAAAGTCGCGTCCGTATTCGTTGTACTGGTTCTCGGCCGACACCGAGACATCATCTTCGAAGAATATAAACAGCGGGGTCGGCGCCAGCTTCTGGTCCGACTGCCGGTTGGTATAGGACACCTCGAAGAATCCGGTCAGGTAGTCGTTGAACAGGTAGTTCCCGCTGAGGAACGCGGAATACCGGGTCTGCGGTGTATACAGGTAATTCGCGGGCTGGTAATTGTACAGGTCGCCGGAGCCATCGTCCGAGTTACCGCCGAAATTCATGGGTCGCCATCCGCCCGATGGGGCGTTAAAGTAGACCCCGGCGTCCTCGCCGGCTCTTTGTACGATCGACTGCCAGGCCGCGTTGCCTTCCGCCCCCAGCCGGTCGATGATCGTTCCTTCAGGTGTGGCCGAACTGCCGTTCGTCGCGAAGGTACCGTCGTTCGCCTCCCAGTCGTAGGCCTTGTCCGCATTACTGAAATCGCGATCGCCGGTCCAGACGGGCTTGCGGTTGTGGTATCCCGCGGAGAACAGGATGCTGCCCCGGCCGCTTCGCAGACCGGCGGTTAAACTGGCGTCGATCACGTCACCGTCGCCCGCGCCCGAGACACCCTGGTAGTACTCGAACTCCACGCCTTCCAGGTCGGACCGCGTGATCACGTTAACTACACCACCGACGGCATCGGAACCGTACACGGCCGAAGCGCCGTCCTTGAGCACCTCGATCCGTTCTATGACGGATGCCGGAATGGAATTCAGGTCGACGGACGAGTTCGCCCCGGTACCGCCCGGCACGAAACGGCGGCCGTTGACCAGAACAAGTGTTCGACCGGCACCCAGTCCGCGGAGGCTGATCCGGGTGGATCCGTCGCCGCCGTTATTGGCCTGGGTATTGATGGCATTGGATTGGACGGTGAGGGTCTGGAGCACGTCGCCGATGGACGCGAGCCCCTTTTCCTGAATCTCGGTCTTGGCAAGGATGACAACGGGGGCGGTGGATTCTGCGGCTTCGCCCCTGATGCGGGAACCGGTTACGGTCACTTCTTCAGCGACGAAATCGACGCCTTCCAATTCCTCTTCCTGCTGGGCCATGGCGTCGGTCGAAACCAGGGCGAACAGCCCAATGGCCAACCAGGAAAGGTACTTGCGGTGTCTCATGACGATTCTCCTTACGATTAGATGGTGGAATCGATAGTATTCCTCCTCCTATTTGTGAGAGTGAATTGGCGTGGGATACAGGTAGTAACTACAATATGTCGTAATCAGGTGAAGTTGTAAATACAAATTGTTTGGTTTTTTTAGTAAACCGACCATCAGGCGGGTTTGACCAAATCCGGCATTTTCCGGATGCACATCATTATGCCGGAGAAGGCCGGCCGATCGGGGTTCCACCAGTAGATGCGGAAGGGTTGTACTTCCGAAACGCCTTCATTACCCGTGGCGCGAGCCGCAAGGCGGAAGTCATGGTAGGAATCGCCATGAGGGCAAACAGTCCATCGGCGAAACTGATCACCGCGTCGATCGAAGCGACGGATGCGACTACGACGAATACCACGTAGGCCGCGTTGTAGTATTTTGCATACCCGGCGCCGATCAGAAAGCTCAGGCACTTGGCGCCGTAGTAGGAGTAGGTCAACAGCGTGGTTACGGCGAAAAAGAAGACGCACACGGTCAGGACGTAAGCACCGTAACCGGGCATGGCCGCTTCGAAAGCGCTTGCAGTCAGCGTCACCCCGTTGTCCGCGGTCGTCTGCCAGACGCCCGTCATGAGGATCACGAGGGCCGTGCACGTACAGACGATCATCGTATCGATAACGGGGCCCATCATGGCGACCAGGCCTTCCCGAACCGGCTCTCCGGTCTTCGCGGCGCCGTGAGCCAACGCTTCCGTGCCGATGCCGGCCTCGTTGGAAAAGGCCGCGCGCCTGACCCCCGTGACGATGGTCGTGCCGACTACCCCACCCGCCACCGCCGCACCGGTGAAGGCATCCGTAACGATTCGTGCGAGGTATCCTGGAACCTCCTCCACGTTGTACAGGATGATCCAAAGCGTCGCGACCATGTACAGGACCACCATGGCCGGCACGGCGCGGGAGGCGACTTCGGCAATGCGGGTGATCCCGCCGAAAATCACAGTGGCCACAAGACCGGACAGGATCAGGCCGGCGACGAGATCGAACCGGAAGTGACCGCCTTCGAAGGACAGATACGGCGAAAAAACGACGTCCCGGACGATCTGAATCAGTTGGTTGGGCTGCAGGAGCGGGAGACAGCCGATGACGCCGGCGACGGCGAAGAGGACGGCCAGCGGTTTCCAGATGCCCCCCAGGCCTTCGGAAATCACGTACATCGGCCCGCCCTGGATGCGGCCCGCGGTATCCCGCCCACGGTACATGACGGCCAGCGAGCAGGTGAAGAACTTGGTCGTCATACCTACGAAGGCGCTGACCCACATCCAGAAGATCGCCCCGGGGCCGCCCGTGGTGATGGCGATGGCCACGCCGGATATGTTCCCCATGCCGATCGTGGCGGAGAGGGCGGCGACCAGCGCCTTGAAATGGGAGACGTCGCCGGGGTCGTCGGGATTATCGTACTTGCCGCGTACCAGGTCGATGGCGTGCTTCAAATACCGGAACGGCATGAAGCGGCTGTAGAGCAGCAGGAGGGCACCGCCGCCGATGACCAGGTAGAATACGTAGGACCAGGCCAGGTCGGAAAAGGCGACCACGTAGGGTTCTATGGAAACCATGGCCAGGCGCTCCGGTCTTTAGGTCTTGCGCGACCAGACGAGCGTTACGCTTGCCGGACGCGGGCTCAGCCCGTGGGCGCGTCCTGCCTGAAGCCGCGTACCATCTCGATATAGTCCCGGGAGAATAGCTGGTCCGGACGCTTGTCGTAGCTGAAGATCGCGATGATCCGGGGCCGTTTCGTCTGACCGACCGGTGACACCCGGTGCAGGGCGTACTTGCCGTTGAACAGCACCAGCGTCCCCGGCCGGATGTCCGTGCGGCGAACGCGTTTCCCCGGCGCTTCGAAGACGGCGCGCACGTCGTCGTAGTGCTCGTCGTGGTCCGCTCTGAGGTCCGGTACGTATTCGAATACCCCGCCGGCATCGGGCGCCTGGATCAGCAGCGTGATATTGCCGTTATTGGAATCGAAGTGCCACCCGTTGCTGTCTCCCTCGTGCGCGATCTGCAACGTCAGGGCGAGATGGGGACAGGCGCTCGTATACAGGGTGTCGAAACCGAGCACACTCCGCACGAATTCGGTCAGGGCCGGCCAGTGGAACACGCTGCGCACGAGACTGTCGTTGGGGATCTGGTAGTTGAGGACCTGGCGGTATCGATTGACATGCTCGACGGTCCGGGGATGGCCGGCGGGCCAGGTCCGGTCGACGTTGTCGTTTCCTTCGTAACTGGTGCGCGGCCGGTCGTAGTAGTAACCGAGCGGGATCAAGGCGCTGGTCTCCCGCACCATGCCGGCCACCGTACGCGAATTCAAGAACCCTTCGAGTACACAAATGGATTTCTCCTCGAGCTCGGATCGGCAGGACTCGAGGAATGCCTGGCCGTCGCGGCTGCCAAGGTCTTCCAACGGGTACCGGCGGACATCCACCAGCGCGGCGGGACTTGTGGTTTTCATGGTACTGGTACTCCCTGTGCGGGGCCGCCCGGATCGCGTCGACCGATCGGCTCTACAGGCTGCGGATCTCCCAGAGTTCCACCACCATGTCCGATGGATAACCGATGGGATCGAAGTCGTCCGTCTCCCTCGCGTCGTACCCCACTTCCCCGAACAGGTTCTCGATGGTCCGGGAAGAATGATGCTGCGCTTCCCCGATCGTGTGGTAGAGATAAACCGCGGAGGGGAGGATGACGGGATAGCCCATCTCGTACAGCGCGTAAGCCAGTCGACCCTCCCTCAGACGGGAGACGACTTCACCGGCATGCTGGATGGTTCGAGATGCTCCCTGCTCGATGTCCACGTCGAATCTGAAGGCGAAATGACTGCGGAGATATCCCTGGTCGTGCAGGAAACGGCCGACGCGGTCGATGGCGGCGGACAACCTTTCGAGCTGCCCCGGCGTGTTCAGGCCATCGGGCAGGTCCAGCGCGAGGTGGCGATTCAGGCGGTCGAAGAACAGCTTGCCCACCCGGATGGTGAACAGCCGGCGTTCCCTTTCCAGTCCCTCATAGAAGCGGTCCGTATGCCTTTCGATGTGCCGGAACGCGGATCTGTAGAAGGCATAGGAAAGGGCGTCGAATTCGCCCGACTGCAGCGCCGAATCACCGTCCCGGTGAACGAAGGCTTCCACCAACTCCTGCCTGGCCGGCCTGCCGTAAACCGTCCGGATGTACTTTTCGGCATCTTCCCGGACGTCGTTCAGCGCACCGCTGTCGGGTTCCAGCGCCTTCCACTCGCCGACGATGGCATCGGACATGAACGCGGTGAATGCGCTCCCTACCGGCCACCAGGCAGCATACTCGGGGAACGGTCTCTCCCCGACGACCTGTTCGAGCGTTTTTTCCGTCATTGGCGTGAAGGTTTCTCTTCCGGGCATACGGCCACGCCGGTTATCCCGATCTGTTCAGAAAAGTCTCCACCTGGGGAAGAAGCATGGGGTCCTGGGAGAGTCGAATGTACGCACGCAGCGAATCCCGGGCGTTCTCGAAATCGCCTATCCGGAAGTACGCGATACCCAGGCGGAAATGCCCGGCGCCCAGCTCCGGAGCGAAACGGACGACTTCCCGGTAGCTTTGTATGGCCTGATGGTAGCGATGGAGCATATCATTGACAAGACCAATATTGAAATGCGCGGTCGTAAACCGCGGTCGCAGCGACACAGCCTGGTCCAGGGCGCGCAACACCCGGTCCGCGGCTTCCGTCCTCGCACGCATCGCCGTCAGCGCCTCGAACGGGGCGGAGCCGTCCTGCTCACCGGACAGGCGTACCGCATCCCCCCATGCTTCGAGTGCAGACTCGAAATCGCCGCCGGAAACCCTTGCGATGGCCAGGATGGCGTTGGGCAGCGGGTCCGCGGCCTCCAGGTCAATCGCCTGCTCGACCGATGTCGCCGCATCCTCCCACTTCCCCTGGGCCAGCAATACGGCGGCCACGGCCAGCTGCGCGGCATTCCACCCAGGCCGTGCCGCAAGGGCTTCCCGGAAGTGTGAAAGCGCGGTTTCTAGATCGTAACCGAAGGCGGCTTCGACCCCGTCCCGGTACGCCGACCGCGCTTCCCCCCCAACGGCGGAGGAACGGGCGGCCACCCGCCGGAGCGGCATCCGGTCGAAGCCAGCGCGGTTCGAGGTATCGCGGCCTGCCCATCCGGCCGCGAGTCCGTGCCAGGTCTCGATCACGTCGTCCAGGCCGGCGTCCCGGCTGTAGGAGAGCGCCAGGTTGTTGTAGGCTTCCGGGAAATCGCCGCGAAGCTCGATAGCCCTTTTGAACTGTTCGCTGGCCTCTTCATTCTTCCCCTGCCTGAGATACACGATGCCGAGGTTGTTGTGGACCTCGGCGATGCCTACTTCGGCGCGGATGACCTTCTTGAACTCCTCGACCGCTTCGTCCAGTCTGCCCGCCTCCGCGTACAGCAGCCCGAGGTTGGTACGGGCGTCGTAGAAACGGTCGTTCAACGCGAGCGCCTTCCCGTAGGCGTCCATGGCATCTTCGGTCCGGTCCATGTTGGCATACATGGTACCCAGGTTGTTGTAGGCTTCGAAGAACTGCCCGTCGACGGCGATCGCCGTTTCATAGGCTTCGACCGCTTCCACCTGGCGGTCCTGCAGTGCAAAGATGTTTCCGATGTACAGATGCGCCTCCGCAAGCCCGGGATCCTCGGCCAGAGCCTGTTCGAAGGCCTGCATCGCCTCCGCGTACGCGCCCTGTTCGTAATAGGTCAGCCCCCTCACATGGACATAGGGCGGCGGCCGGCGTCCCTGCCGGCTGCCGGGAGACGGGGGTCCGCCCATCCTCCCGAACCTGGCGCGGTAAGCCGCGATGCTCTGGGTCCTCGACCGGTCCACGGCGCTTACGGTACTGCCTTCCAGTGCGCTCTCGAGCCGCCGGTCCAGAACGGGGTTGTCCGCCAGCAGTCCGAACGCCTCGTCGTATCGCCCCGTCCTGGAATAGACCAGCGCCATATTGTACCTGGCCACGGTGTGCGTCGAATCCTGTGCCAACGTCCGGTGATACGCCGCTTCGGCCTCTTCCAACCGTCCCTGGCGGAAGTAAATGTTGCCGACCCCGGTCAGCAGCGCCACGTCATCGGGTGCAAATACCAGCGCCTCCTCGTACGCGTCCAGCGCCTGGTCGTACGCACCGGACAGTTCGCTGGACCGGCCCAGGCCCATCAGGGCGTTCCGGAGTTGATAGCGGCTTTCCTCCGGCAGGCCGCGGGCGATACCGACGGCTGCGCCATAGGCTCTCGCCGCTCCTTCCTGGTTCCCCTTGCGGGTATAGATCGCGCCCAGGTTGAGCCGCCAGTTGATCTCGTCGGGTGAAAGAACGACGGCCTGCAGCGCTTCCCGCAACGCCTCGTCGTATCTGCCCAGGTAGTAGAAGGCCACGCTCAGGTTTCCGAAGGCCTCGGAGTCCGTCAGGTCCAGGGCCAGCGCCCGACGGTAGTATGCGATGGCGCCTTCGTAGTCACCTTCGTTCATCAACGCGAGACCGGTTGCTTTTACGCTCGCGCTGTCGGCGTCGTCGGAAATGGTTCTCGGCGCACCCGCTCCCGCACAGCCCGATGATGCCCACTGGAGGCAGACGGCCGCTGCGCCGAGACAGAAGATTTTCCTGAAAGCAATCATTTCACGCTCCGCATTAGTCGACTGGTCCAGCGACGGAGACGGGGGTGTATAGTCATAATATACGGCTTTCGAAGCCCTTCCTCTCCGGTTTTTTTCCATGTGCAGGGCAACAGGCCGGTTCGGCGCGAAATTACTTTACTTTCGGGTCGTTCTGAAATACTTTTTTCCAAGTTTCCTCACCCGGTTTACGACCATTTCATTATAGTCAGGCGAAATTCGCTTGACACTACACAAATGTTTGGCATATTGGACAGGGTATGCCAAAAGGACGTTCACTTGCATCAACGAAGGGGAGATCGCGGACATGAACGATAACGATCCGGGAAGGGAGAAGGCGCTGAGCGGCGCCATATCGCAGATTGAGCGGCAGTTCGGCAAGGGTTCCATCATCAGGATGGGAGACGAGAACCCCCAACTGTCCGTCGAGTCCATACCAACGGGATCCCTGACCCTCGATCTGGCGTTGGGTATCGGCGGCGTGCCGCGCGGTCGCGTGGTGGAAATATACGGTAACGAGTCCTCCGGAAAGACCACGCTGGCCAAGCATATCGTGGCCGAGGCGCAGAAACTGGGCGGGATGGCCGCCTTCATCGACGCGGAACACGCGCTGGACATCCGCTATGCGCGGGCCCTCGGCGTGGACATGGACAAACTGCTCATCCATCAGCCGGATACGGGTGAGCAGGCCCTCGACGTGGCCGAGATCCTGGTCCGCAGCGGCGGAGTGGACGTGATCGTCATCGACTCGGTCGCCGCGCTGGTCCCGAGGGCCGAAATAGAAGGAGAAATGGGCGATTCCCATGTAGGCCTGCAGGCCCGACTGATGTCGCAGGCACTCCGGAAGCTGACCTCGGTTATCAACCGGTCCAGGACCTGCCTGATCTTCATTAACCAGATCCGACAGAAAATCGGGGTAATGTACGGCAATCCGGAAACGACGACCGGAGGGCTGGCCCTGAAGTTCTATTCCTCGGTCCGGATCGAGGTGCGCAGGATCGGGAACATCAAGGGAGACGACGCCTCGGCGGGCATCCAGGTACGGGGTACCGTGAAAAAGAACAAGCTGGCGGCGCCCTTCCGCGAAGCGCAGTTCGATATCATCTACGGGGAAGGGATCTCCAAAGAGAGCGACCTGATCGAACTCGGGGTCAACAACGGTATCATAGAAAAGAGCGGGACCTGGTTTTCCTACAATGACGAAAGGCTCGGGCAGGGCCGCGAGAACGTGCGGCAGTTGCTCAGGGAACAGCGGGATCTCGCCGGTGAGATCGAAGAGAAAGTCCGTGCGATCTTCGCACCGCCGGGTCAGGACGAATCCGTCGAAAACAACGGCGTCGCCGGGAAACCGGCCGCCCGTCCCGAATCGTCGGCGAAGCGGCGCTGAATCGGCGTCGGCGCCCGGTAGCGCCCGGCAGCGCCCGGTAGCGCCCGGTAGTATGCCGTGCCGGACGGGATTGCGCCGGATGGGTAGCACCCGTCCGGCGCGCACGTTACGCGTAACCGGCAGGCTGCCGGTCTTCTCGGACCATCGCCGAGGCTTCAATCAAGCGCTGATAAGCCCTGGGGAAAGCGAAACGGCCGAGGTCGTCGAATCGAACCCATCGGCATTCGTTTCCGTCGCGATGGCGGGCTACCCCTTCCAGGTATGAACAGCTGTAGCCCTGTAGCGTCATTTCGAAATGCGTAAAGGCATGCCTGAGGGTGGCCACGGCGCGATCGACACGGATATCAATCCCCATCGTGTTTTTCATTTCTTCAGCCAGAAACTTTTCCCCTTCGACCCCTTTACTGACGGTTCCTCCCGGGAACTCCCACAGTCCACCCAGCAGGCCGTCCGTCGGCCGCCGGACGATCAGCACCTTGTCGTTCCGGCGTACGATGCCGGCCGCGACATGACGGTGAGGCCGGTGCGCGCGCGGCCGTTTTCGCGGCAGCACGGAAGGGTCCGGAAGCAACTTGAGGGCTTCGCAAAAAGTATTCACAGGACATTCATCGCAGCGGGGGTTGCGCGGCGTGCAAATCGTGGCCCCCAGTTCCATCATGGCCTGGTTGAAGTCGCCCGCCCGCCCTCGGGCGAGGAGTCGCCCGGCGTGGCCATCCATTCTCTTTCTGGCCGCTGAGGAAGACGGGTTGTCGGTGAGGTGGAAAAGGCGGCTCAATACGCGAACGACGTTGCCGTCGACGACCGGACAGTCCCTCCCGAAGGCAATACTCAATATGGCGGCAGCCGTGTAGGGTCCGATGCCCGGCAGATCGGAGATCCGCGCGGGATCATCGGGTATCTGCCCGCCGTGTTCGTCGACGACCCGGCGGGCGGCGCGATGCAGGTTCCTCGCCCTGGCGTAGTATCCCATGCCTTCCCACGCCTTCAGGACATCCTCGAGCGGGGCCTTGCCCAGGTGCGCTACCGTGGGAAAACGTTCCATGAACCGGTCGTAGTAGGGCCGTACCTGGTCTACCCGCGTCTGCTGGAGCATGATCTCCGAGATCCAGACCGCGTAAGGGTCGCGGACACTCCGCCACGGTAAATCCCGCTGGTTCTCGCCGTACCAGTCGAGCAGGGCGCGGCGGAACGCGTCGACCTGTTTGGCGTCCAGCCGGTTCTCCGCGTTCGTGTCCATGGTCAGGCGCCTTCCTGTCAATGCCGGCGGGTAAGGCCGGGCATGCTGTATTTTCCGTGGGTGATCCGGGTCCGGTTGTAGGCTTCCGTCTCCTGGGGATCGAAACGGTTCGGCGAGAAATCCCCGATATCGATTTCTGGCCGCCCGTCTGCGACACATCCCGCCAGCAATACGCCTGCCGCCGGGTTGTAGGCGAAGCCACCGGAATGGAAGGCGACGCCCACGTACAGCCCCGGAAAGCACTCCACGGGTCCGAGTACCGGTTCGCCGTCCGCGGAGAAGGACAGCAGTCCCGCCTTCTCTATTTCCCAGCCGATAAGGCCGGTCTGGCCAGCCTGACCGGCCCCGGGTACGAGCGGGAGCAGGTTTTCCCGCGCGGCCTCGTCGAGCCCGGGCGGCGGGGTAATCGTCGACATCAGGAATTTGCGGTCGGGTACGCGGAACTCCGTCGCTTCGGGGTTCTCAATGCCCGCCAGCAAGCGCTGTCCGTAATGCGGCCGGAGGTATCCGCCGTAAGGATTGGCATTGACCGCGGGGATCCGGACCGGGGCGGGTAGCGGCGCCGTGACGTAACGCTGGTGCACGAACGACTTCAAGGGCAGTTGCAGTCCGATGGTTTCCAGAACCTTAAGGGTCCAGACGTGAACCGTACTCACCACGGCATCGGCCTCGATGCGCCTGCCATCGGCGACGACGCCCGCCATGCGTCCCCCATCCACGATGAAGTCGGAGACCATGCAGCCCTCCCTGATCTCCACACCCAGGGCGCGGCATCCGTCCGCCAGGGCCGGGAGGTAGTGGTCCGGTTCGCTGTAGCCGCCCAGGGGATCGAAGAGCCCGACCAGCTCACCGGACAGCGCCAGGTCCGGCCAGGCCGCGGCCATCTCGGTCCGGTCCATGACCGTGTAATCCACACCCAGGCGGTCGTACAGGGGCAACAGCCGTTCCCGTTCCGGCCAGCTCGCCGCATCGAACAGGTTCAGGCAACCTACGTCCTGGAACCTGTAGCCATCCAGTTCTCCGGACAGTTCCCTGAACCGGGCCAGGCTGATCTTGCGAGCCAGAACGCCGGTTTCCGACCAGAGCAGTCCCGTAACGATCCCTGCGGCCCGGCTGCTGGCGCCGTCTCCCACGCGTCCCTTCTCGACGACCGTGACGCTTCCGTACGACTTGCGGGCGAGATGGTAGGCCGTGCTGAGACCGGTCACCCCCGCGCCGACGATGACGGCTCGTCTCGACATGGCTCAGTCCTCCAGTGCGTTCCTTATGTCCTTACTCGTGATGGAAAAATGGGAAGCATGCCAGGCAACCTTCCCGTCCCGGATCAGCAACAGCTGCGGCGATTCGTGCCGGACCCCAAGGCGGGATTCGATCTCATTGGAAAGATCACGGTTTTCTATGACCATGACCTGGGTGAACAGCGGCGGGGGCGTGGACGCCTCCTCGGTGGTATCTCCGTCCGCGTGTTCGTCCGCGAAGTCGTGGTAATGATCGGCGGCCCGGGCGCTCACCGGGCACACCGTACTGTGCTTGTAGACGAACACGGGACGTTCGGACGACGAGGCGATGGCCTCGTCCAGCGCCGCAAGTTCGGTCAGGCGCACGACACGTTCGGACATGATGGGTCTCCTTGAAACACCGGGGTTCTGCCAGTCATCCCCGGATTCGATTTCGATACAACGACCCCCGCATCCACATCCAGCAGAGATCAGTTCACTTCCTCTACGGCCGCAGCCGCCTTGCGCACCTGGGTAACGGCCCTTCGGAATTCCCGGTCCCGCGGCAGCATCAGGGCCAGTGCCACGGCGGCCAGCGGGATCAGTGCCAGCACTTCAAGCGTCGCCACCACGCCGATTCGGTCCGCGATACCGCCGAAGACGATCAGCGCGCCACCCGCCGCGCCCCAGCTGAAGCCCATAGGGAAACTGGAGGCCGTTCCCGCGCTGTCCGGAACGAGCTCCTGGGCCATGGCGACGGAAACGGAATTTGACGCCATGTTCATGAAGCCGCCCAGGAACAGCCAGACGGGGAGCAGTGGACCGGTATCGTAGAGCGAAGCGAACAGGAAGGGGGTGGAAAGCAGTATCGTGGACCAGATCACGCGACTCCGTCCCAACCGGTCCGAAAGCCACCCGCCGACGAACCCGCCGATCACCGCACCGCCCTGGAAGACGAAGAGCAGGTCGCCCCCCTGCTGCAGGGTAAGGCCACGGTCCTTGAGCAGCAACACGAAAAAAGTGGCGAACCCGACCCCGGAGATGGTCCGGATGATGCCCACCACCGTGAGATTGACCATGGGCCACAGATTCGGCCGGAACGAAGCGCCTACATCAGCCAACCGGGTTACCCGCCGGTCCTCGTTCCGGATGGGGATGACCCGGGCCATGGCCAGTACGGCAATCACCGTGGGAACGGCGAGCCAGACCAGGCTTTCGAGACCGTAGCGCTCCACGATGCGAGGCACCACGAAGGGACTCGCAGCCAGCCCCGCAGTTCCCCCGACGATAAAAAGCGATACGCCGTATCCGCGTCTCGATCCGCTGACATCACCGGCCATGGAAACACTCTGCGGGTGGAAACTGGCAGTGCCGAACCCGCCCAGGATGATGAACAGCAGCAGGACGAGAAAGGAGGGCGCCAGTCCCACGGCGGACATGAAGACGGCGCAGAACACCGGACCGAGGATGATGAAATAGCGTTTCTCCATCCGGTCCCCGAGGATGCCCATCAGTGGCTGGACCAGGGAGGAGGTCATGGCCGGAAGGCCGGCGAGGAGGCCGGCCTGCGTGAGGGAAAGCTGCAGTCGCGAAACGAGCGCGGGAAGAATGGGCGTCAGCAGGGAGGAGAAGAGGTCCACCAGGAAGTGAACCACGGTGAGCAGTGCGAGTTTGGCGCGCTGCATGTCGGACTTCATGGACTGAGCCTTCCATGGAGCAGGTACAGGCGCTTCAATTCCTCGATGGGCTCGGCATGGTCGTCGACCCGCAGGTCCACGAGGAAATCGGAGGTGCCGCCACAACCTCCGCCTTTCCTTGCCACGAGCAGGGCGGCCGACTGCATGCCCCGCTGGTCGCCGCCGGCATCCTGGCCGGCCGTGAGTACAGTGAGCAGTTTCGCCGCAAAATCCTCCGCACCGGGTGCCTCGAAGGTTGCCGCCATGGACTCGACCACCTCTTCACCCGCGAGGATGTTGCCCAGGCAGACGTGGCCCGGTCCGGTTACGTGCCCCGCCCACTCCTGGCATGCCGTACCCGTGAAGGCCGCCGCCGTGCCGTCGAGATCCACCACGCCGACCTGGCGGGACTGCCGGCCGGCATCGGAATCGATCAGGCGTTCGAGGGTGTCGATGGCGCCAACGTCCTGTTCGAGCAGGTCGAGCCCCCTGGGGCCGAAGGACGCGTTGGCCCAGGCCTGCGTGGCGATGGCGCCGGCGTTGAACCGCGCCCAGGGGACCACGGATCCAACGGCGAGATACTTAGACTGGGTCGCCACGCCGAGATCCCCCGTATCGGGGTCCAGGGCGACGATGGAAAAAGTGGAGAAACAGGGGGCGCGGTTCAACGCTGGATGCTCCGCCGGTCGCCGAGGGCATTTCTGATCAGTTCGATAGGATGGAAGGCCGTCCTGCCCGTGCCGTCGGCGATCTGGTGCCGGCAGGAGGTCCCCGTCGCGGCGAGTTCCGTCCCTTCGTCGGCGGCGCGGACAGCGGGGAAGAGGCGGTCTTCGCCGATTTTCATAGACAGGTCGTAGTGCTCTCGTTCGTAGCCGAAGCTGCCGGCCATGCCGCAGCACCCGGTGTTCAACGTCGTGACCTCGTACCCGGGCACCAGTTCCAGGGCGGCCACAGTGGAGTTGGTACCAGCGATGGCCTTCTGCTGGCAGTGCCCGTGCAGACTGATCGACCGGCCAGTGGGCCGGACCGGAAGCGATAGACGACCGGCCCCGTGCTCCCGGGCCAGGAACTCGTCGATCATGAGCATGCCCTCTGCGAGCCGGTCGGCACGCGGGTCGTCCACGAGGTCGCGGTAGTCGTCCCGAAACGTCATGACACAACTGGGTTCACAGCCCACGATGGTCCATCCGCGGTCCACGTACCGGACAAGCTGGGTGATGTTGTATTCGGCGGCCTCCCGGGCCTGGCGCAGCATGCCCTTCGAGATGAGGGGCCTGCCGCAGCAGGCGCGGGGTTCGGCCAGCACCACGCGGTATCCGGCGCTTTCGAGTACCTCCACGGCGGCAATCCCGATATGGGGCTCGCTGTAGTTGACGAAGGTGTCCGGGAAGAAGACGACGGTCGGTCGATCACGGTTCTCGGCGCTACCGGAACCGCGCTGATAGAACCACTGTTCGAACGTGACTTCGGCGAACTCCGGAAGGGACCGCCGCCTGTCCACGCCGATCGTCCGTTCCAGGATCCGCTTGTGCCAGGGATGGTTCACGATCCGGTTGCTCAGCGGCGCAAAGGCGGAACCGAGCCGGTTGAGCGTTTCGATACGGCCGAACAGGCGGTTGCGCAGGGGCAGCCCGTGTTTCTCGTAGTAGTGGGCGAGGAATTCGTACTTCATCTTGGCCATGTCGACGTTGGAGGGGCACTCGCCTTTGCAGCCCTTGCACTCCAGGCAGAGGTCGAGGGCTTCGTAGACCCGGTCGCTTGTGAACCCCTCGTCGTCCAGTTTCCCCGACAGGGCTGCCCGGAGCACGTTTGCGCGGCCCCGGGTGCTGTGCTCCTCGTCGAGCGTGGCGATATAGGACGGGCACATGGTTCCCACCAGCTTCTTGCGGCAGGCGCCGACCCCGTTGCAGAGCTCGATGGACCGCGAGAACCCGCCGTCGCCCGAGAAATCGAAATACGTGTTGATCTCCTCCGCCTGGTATGCCGGGCCGAATCGCAGGTTGTCGGTCATCTTCTGGTTCGCGATGATCTTGCCTGGATTCATGATGCCGTTCGGGTCGAACACGGCCTTGACCGCCTTAAAGGCCTCGTACAGCCGCGGGCCGAACACCTTTTCGTTCCACTCGCTCCGCACGAGTCCGTCGCCGTGCTCGGAACTGACCGCGCCGCCGTAGGCCAGGACCAGGTCGCGGATTTCTTCGGCGATGACCCGCATGCGCGCGATGCCCTCGGCTTCCTTGAGATTGATGAGCGGCCGGATGTGGATCGTGCCCACGCTGGCGTGGGCGTAGTAGGACGCCACCGTGCCGTGCTTGTGGACGATGTCGCGGAAGTCGCGGATGTAGTCCGGAAGCTTCTCCGGCGACACCGCCGTGTCCTCCACGAAAGTCGCCGGCTTGGTATCCCCCTTCATGCCCATCAGCAACCCGAGTCCCGCCTTCCGGATGGTCCAGGCGTTCGACTGGGCGGCAGGAGTCGAGGCACGGACGCAGGCGTAGCCCAGGTGCTTCTCCCGAAGCAGGGATTCGAGGGCGTCCAGGCGGTCCGTGACCTCGCCTTCCGTCTCCCCGTAATACTCGACCATGAGGATGGCTTCCGGGTCGCCGTCGATGAAGTCCCGCTGATGGGCGGCCGCGGGAGATTCCTTGGCCAGATCCAGTATGGTCTTGTCGGTGAGTTCCACGGCGGAGGGATCGGTCTTCAGGATCTCCACCGTCGCTTCCATGGATTCGATCAGGTCCGAGAAGTGACAGATACCGAGGGCCTTGTGGGCAGGAAGCGGCACCAGGTTGACGCGCGCCTCGGTCACGGCCGCCAGGGTGCCCTCGGACCCGACGATCATCTTGCAGGGGTCGAAGGGACCTTCTCCGGTAAACTCGTCCAGGTTGTATCCGCCCACGCGCCGCATGATCCGGGGGTACCGGGCCGCGATCTCGTCCCGGTTTTCGTGGGCGATGCGGCGGATTTCGCGGTAGATCCGGCCCTCCAGTCCGCCGAGTGCGGCCTTCTGGCCGTATTCACGGTCGCCAACCGGCTTGAAGACCGTCTGGGTGCCGTCGCTCAGGACCACGTCGAGTTCCAGGACGTGGTCGATCGTTTTGCCGTATATGATGGAATGGGAACCGCAGGAGTTGTTGCCGATCATGCCGCCGACGTTCGCCCGGTTGCTCGGGGAGACGTCCGGGGCGAAGAGCAGTCCCATAGGTTTCAGGTGGTCGTTCAGTTCGTCGAGCACCACGCCGGGCTGGATCCTGGCCCACTGTTCCTCGACGTTGACCTCGAGGATCCGGTTCATGTGCCGGGAGAAGTCGACCTGGATGCTGCGGCCTACCGCCTGGCCGCCCAGGCTGGTGCCCCCGCCGCGGGGCGTGACGGGGATGCCTCTTTCGTAGGCGAAACGGAGGATGCGGGAGACCTGGTCCGCGTGGGCTGGATAGGCGACGCCCAGCGGCTGGATTTCGTAGATGCTGGCGTCCGTGCTGTACAGGACCCTGGCCGTTTCGTCGAATCGGAACGCGCAGTCGGTCTCTTTCGCGATCTGTTCCTGCCAGGCTGAGTCCATGTACCTTGCCTTTGCGCCGCTCCGGGCGGTGCCGGGTCAGGGCCGCCAGGTCAGGGCCGCTGCCGGGTCAGGGCCGTTATGGAAGACGCGAACGGATCATTCGGTTAACGTGACCACTTCCCTCTGGGCGACGTCCTTGACCTCCGTAAAGGAGGCCAGGGCCATCAATTCATTAGTCTCGGGAGAAAGCCGGGCCTTGAGCGTGTCCGTCGTCCACGGTCCGCCACCGCTGTACTGGGGTGCGTACCGCAGCACGAGCACGATACGCTTCCGGTCGGTTGGCTTCCACCGGAGGGTACCGTGCGTGAGCAACTCGGAGATGATCACCGCGTCGCCCGCCCTGGGGGTGACGTTTATCGTGCCTGGTGGCGCGTCGTCTTCCAGGTCACCCCCGTCGAAGACCGAATCGGGGCGGTCGAAATTGCACTTGTGCGACCCGGGCACGACCACGAGTCCGCCGTCGCCGGGATTCACGTCGGTGAGATAAATGAATACGACGAAATCATCGCAGTAAATACGGCCGTCCCGGCAATCGTAGCGCGTGCTTTGCCAACCGTAGGCTTCGCGTGCGCAGTGGAGCGATCCTGGATCGACGACTCCGCCGGGCTGGTTCACGAGCATGGACCCCCGGACGAAACGGGGTTTGCCGGACGTGAACTCCTTTACGATGGGCCAGTAGCTTGGCTCGAAGACCAGCCGCTCCAGTGACTTGTCGAAGGCGAATCCGTTGTCGTAGATGCGGCCGTCTCTGCTCCCGAAGTCCGGCGGGAGGTCTTCGGCGGGCGTCCGGATATACCGCTCCGCAGCATCAAGCGCCTCGGCGAGCGCCGTTTCTCCAAGGGCGCCATCCAGGTGCAGAAAACCGGTCAGGTCGAACAGGTACCTTTGCGCTTCGGTCATCATGGTCGATCCCAGCCTTATGTGTCCTCAACCGACGAGTAACAGTCGCAGGTCCATGACATTGGTATGGGTAGGGCCCGTCATGACGAGGTCACCCAGCGGTTCGAAAAAGTGATAGGCGTCGCTGCGGTCCATGCAGGCGTCGGCGTCCAGCCCCATTTCGACGGCCCGGGCCTGCGTATGTCCGTCCGCCACCGCGCCCGCGGCGTCGGTAGGACCGTCCGTCCCGTCCGTTCCGGCGCTGAATACGACGGTTCGTTCCAGTCCCTCGATGCCCGATACGGTGGCCAGTACGAATTCCTGGTTACGTCCGCCTTTGCCGCCGCCCTTCAGCGTTACCGTGGTCTCGCCGCCGGAAATTACGCACGCCGGGCGCCTAACCGGATCGCCATACCCTTCGATCTCCCGGGCCATGGCGGCGTAGATACGAGCGACCTCGCGGGTCTCGCCGTCGATCGAACTGGACAGCACGAGCGGGTTGTATCCTCTCTTTTCCGCCTCGATCCGGGCGGAATCCAGTGCCTGGCGGTTGTTGGCGACAGTGACCGTCTGCATTCGATGGAAGACCGGGTCGCCGGAGTCCGGTGTTTCCGGTACGATTCCCTTCGACCCCGCATCCAGGTGGCGAATCACCGCAACAGGCAGTCTATCCTGCAGACCGTACCGATCAAGAATAGACCGGCAATCGGCAAAAGTGCTTTCATCCGGCACCGTGGGCCCCGACGCGATGATATCGAGCGGGTCCCCGATGACGTCCGAAAGGACCAGGCTCACCACCCGCGCGGGCGAGGCCAGCCTGGCCAATTGTCCACCCTTTACCCGCGAGATATGCTTGCGGATCGTGTTGGTTTCGTTGATCGTCGCGCCGCACTGAAGCAGCAGCTCCGTGACCGCCTGTTTCTCCTCCAGCGTCACCCCATCGGCAGGTAGCGGCAGGAGCGCGGATCCCCCACCCGAAAGCAGGCAGAACACCAGGTCGTCTTCCCCGACAGGCGCCAGGAGCTCAACGATTTTCTGCGTTCCGACCAAGCCCGCCGCGTCGGGAATGGGATGGCCCGCTTCGACCACCTCCACGCGCCGCAGCGGCGTAGCATGTCCGTACTTGACGTTGACCACGCCCCCGGTTAGCTGGTCGCCGAGTAGCGATTCCATGGCGCCGGCCATCACGGAACCCGCTTTGCCGGCACCGACGACGTAGACGTTCTCGAACTGGTCCAGGTCGTAACCGCGGCCGCCGACTTTCAGCCGGCTTCCTTCACGTACGACATGGCGCCGGATGGCCGACGCTGGATCTACAGCTTGAAGGGCCGCGTCGAAAATGCACCGTGCGTCATTGCGAAGGGCGGCAGTGGACATGTCCTGTAGTCGTGGATAGCGCTGCGGGCTCCGGATCATGCAAAACGGGCGCACCGTCCACCGGCCGGCACGCCCATTCGTCAAGCCTGCTGTTCCGTTGTCCTATGACCGGTCCAGTTCCTTTGTCGGCGGTGGCTTTCGCGGGGGCGGTTCCTTCTCGTCGATGTCGATGGCGCGCTGGATTTCAGTATTCGCATTGTTCACGACCCGCTTGAACTCCCGCACGCCCTTGCCCAGTCCCCTCGCCAGGGCCGGGATCCGGTCCGCGCCGAACAAGAGCAGGACGATCAGGAAGATCACCATCAGTTCCTGCATGCCGATATCGCCGATCATGCCGTTTGGCTCCTGGAGTGAGAGAAAGACCGCCCGCTTGCTTGAACTAACCTTATTGCCCGGCCTCCCGATTGTAAGACCCGATGCGGAAAATGTACAGGACGGACCGAAACCGGGCAAGCGATTTATGCGGAAGGTCTGAGAGGAAGTGCCGCTCGCAAGGGCCTCGCCGGCCGGTCTCCCAGTCCGCCCTTGACGTCCGGCCCCACCCGGATCAGTTTACATGGATTCGGGCCGTGAGCGATTTCGCGGATCATGGGCCGGCTACGCGGACCGTGGACCGGCTACGCGGACCGTGGACCGGCTACGCGGACCGTGGACCGGCTACGCTGGGTATTGGAGGAACCGGATGAACAGGCCGATCGTCAACCCGGGCAGGCTGTTCTGGACGGGACAGCACTGGATCAACTATGTTCGTCCCGCGGGTGCCGGGGAGAACAGTGCGATGGTCAGCCTTTGGCATACGCACTACTGTTCGGCCGGCGAAGGGACCGTGGCCTATGTCCTTATCGAGGATGGATTCTCGTATCACAGGATCTGCACCGACAACCCGGAGATGACTACATTCATTCAGACCTGGATGAGCGGCCGGGGCGGCATGTACGACATGGAACTGGAGGTGGTGCCGGCTTCCTTCACGCGGAGCGGCAACGTGCTCGACGCGCCCGCGTGGACGATCGAAACGGAGGAAGACCAGGTCATCGCCCGCTGGGGCGGCCTGCGGTCTCCCGAACTGCTCGAAGCGCCCGCTCCGAGATTCCGGGAAGGATGGGACGTTTTCTCCTGCCTGTACTTTGCACGGTCCGCCCAGATCATGTTCAACGGTCACATGATTCCGGGCGAACCCTATCCGGTCGATATATGGAAGCCCAGTCTCGGCGGAGAGCGCAGCTCCTGCGTGTTCGCGCTGTCCGAAGCCTTCATTGAAGTGCCCGGTCAGCCTGGCCAGCCCGCCTAATCAGACCGGTTCGTCCGGTCCGCCCGGTCAGCCTGGCCAGCCCGCCTAATCAGACCGGTTCGTCCGGTCCGCCCGGTCAGCCTGGCCAGCCCGCCTAATCAGACCGGTTCGTCCGGTCCGCCCGGTCAGCCTGGCCAGCCCGCCTAATCAGACCGGTTCGTCCGGTCCGCCCGGTCAGAACGAAGGAACGCCCATCCCGCGAAGGCGGCGATGATCAACATCAGTACCAGGAGTCCCGCCACTCCATACAGCGCGCTGTCCGGCGTCGTGGCCAGCACATCGTATTCCCACAACACGGCGCCGCGCTCCACCAGCCAGTGCCAGGCCGTATGACCCGCGAGGACCGAGAGGATGACCGCGGCGATCCGCCTGGGATGCCCGGTCCATCCGGTCCATCCGGTCCGTCCGGTCTGCCCGATCTTGCCGGCCTGCATACTTTGCCTGGGTTGCTCACCCGGAAGGTACCTGAAGAGTAAACGCAGTATCGGGACACAGATCAGAATCACGAGTAGCTGACCGATCTCGACCCCCACATTGAACGCCAGCAGCGAGACCACCAGGTGATCTCCGCCGAAAGGCAGCATGTCCCGCAGCGCGTAGGCGAATCCGAATCCGTGCACGAGTCCGAACCCGAATACGGCCATCCAGCGCCGGCGCAGGCCGGGCGAAACGATGTTCTCCAGTGCCATGTAGACGATGGAGGCGGCGATCACCGTTTCCACGAGGGGGACGAACCAAAGGGCGGCGGGCGTCAGGCCCAGCGTGGCAGCGACCAGCGTGACCGAGTGCGCAACGGTAAAGGCCGTAACGAGGATCACGAGTACGCGCAGCCGCTGAAAGGGGATGATCAGGCACAGCAGGAACAGGAGATGGTCCATGCCGTCGAGGATGTGGGTGAAACCGAGTTGCACGAAACGAAACGCGGCCTGGTGCCAGCGGGGATCGAGTACGACAAGGCCCGGATTACCGGTATACTGGTAGAGACGTTCGCCCCCTGAAACAGGCAGGAAGCGCAGCACGGTCGAGACCCGCATACCCAGCCTTTCGAGTCCGGGGAGAATCGAAAACTCCGAACGATCCGATGTGATCCGGTACTCGAAGAGCACGTCCAGCATGACCTGCTGCCAGAAGATCTGTGTACCGGCCGGGAGCGGCGGCCCCCGGGTGGCAACCAGCGCGGAATCGTACGCTTGAAAGGATGGATCGGAAGGCAGGGAGGCCCTGACGGCCATCAGTTCGGGCACGGCCAGGCGCGATCCGTCTTCGTAGATCGCCACCTCCTGCCCGAGCCACAGCATGGCGGCGTCACGCAGGGACTCGTCGGCGCGGGACAGGTCGAGGTAGCCGGGGCCGGTCAGAGGAAAGGTGACGTCGACCATGGCCTCGAGGGGTACGCGCACGAGCATCCTGAGGCGCTGGCCTTCCGGCTTGATGAAAGCGCGTACCGTGATGTCGGAGGGGATGTCGTGGCCGAAGGCGCCGGGTGACGGCACGGCTGCCGTGAGTCCGGCTATGGCCAGGAAAAGCAGGACGCGGACGGCAACCCGGCTGGTCGCCGTCCGTCGTCCCGTAAGAGGAGAGACCCGATCCGTCGTGCCTACCGGGATGCGGAGGGCCATATCACGCCCTGGTCCTGCTGATCGACCGGGCCCTCACCCATATAGGTGAACTTCTGCACGCGCTTGCCTTCGTAGGTCTCCGTGGTGTAGATATTGCCCTTCGAATCGGTCGCGATGCTATGGGTGCCGAAGAACTGGCCCGGCTGGCGGCCACCGTCTCCGAAAGTGGTCAGCACTTCCATGGTCTCCCGCAACAGCACGTACACCTTCATGTTCTGGCCGTCCGCCACGTACAGGTATTTCTGGTCCGCGTCCTTTGAAAAGGCGACGTCCCAGGTAGACCCGGCGCCCAGCGTGTTGCCGGAGAGGACTTTCTCCATCACGAAGGTGCCGTCCGTCCGGAAAACCTGGACACGGTTGTTGGGCCGGTCGCAGACGTATACGTGACCGTCGTTCGAGGGATCGGCCGCGTGGACGGGATTGCGGAACTGCTGGGCCGGCGGCGCCTTGGGATCGTATCTACCGATATTGGCGTCATCAGGTTCATTGCCGTAAGCGCCCCAGTACCGCTTCAGGGCCCCGGTCTCGATGTCGAGCACCGCAACGCGCTTGTTCAGGTACCCATCGGCCACATAGGCTTCGTTCGCGGAGGCATCGAAGGAGATCTTGGCCACACGTCCGAAATTCCCCGGATCCATGCTGTTGCCACTCCACGCCGGATCGGCCTCGTCAAAGCCATCGGCCCTTCGCGCGCCCGGTTCGCCGAACTGCTTCAGGAAGGTGCCGTCCTGGGCGAAAACCAGGATGTGGGCGTCGTCGCCCCCGTTGCCGCCGATCCATAGATTACCCATCGGGTCGACGGTAATCCCGTGATTCGAACCCGGCCAGTCGTATCCTTCTCCCGGTCCGCCCCAATGGTTCAACAGATCGCCCTCGGGACTGAACTGGAGTACCGGCGGCGCGGGAATGCAGCATTCGGCCACGGGCGGGTCCTGCGCAGCGCCCAGTTCCGTGCTCGGGTTACCGTTTCCGCGGTGTATGATCCAGATGTTGTCGTTGGCGTCGACGGTTACGCCGATGGCGGAACCCAGGATCCAGTGGTTGGGCAGCGGCTTGGGCCACAGGGGGTCCACCTCGAACATCGGCGCCATCACGGCGTCGGCGTCAGCGTCAGCGTCAGCGGTCTGTTCAGCCACCTCCATGTCCGCGCACGCGACCGCAAGGAACGCAATTCCTGTCGCGGCCAGGGCACTCGTAGCCATGTGTATAAAGGACCTTCGAATCATGATTCCTCCCGGGTTTCTCCTGCGCTCGTTCCGCATTTATCCAGCACACGCCCTTCGCCGGTATTCATTTGAAGTCCGGCCGTATAGCCGGCGCGATTCGACGGGCTGTCTGGTATGGCGGCAGTCTGCCTGCAGGCGAAGATGGAAAGTTCGTACCTTTCTCGGTCTGCATAGATTGTCGGTATGAGGCGAAGTTACCCCGTGGCCAAAGGGTGGTCAAGCAATAATCGCCAAATACGATCGCGGGGCCGGTCATTTATACATCGACAAATACGTAGCGTGATTCTATAATCTAAGTGAATCTGAAAACGCAACCCACCGGAACCGGGAACCATGCAATTAAAAGCGCCCTGGGACATGGCGGTCAATCGCAGGATACTCGAAATGGAGTACGCCGTGCGGGGACCGATTCCCCTGCGGGCGGCCGAACTGAAGCAACAGGGAAGACGCATCATCCCGTGCAATCTCGGCAATCCCCAGGCCCTTGGCCAGCGACCCATCTCCTTTTATCGTGAGGTGCTGAGCCTGGTCGAGCATCCCGTTCGCATTGAGCGCGAACGCAGACTCAAAGCGTTGTTTAACGGCGGCGCCCTGGACCGATCGTGCGGCCCAGGTGGAGCAGGCGGACCAGGCGGGCCAGGCGGACTGGAACATGACGACTTCCACTCGGACTACGTGCTCGATCTCAGCGAACGCTACCTGTCGCAGATGGAGACCGGCATGGGCGCCTACTCGGACAGCAGCGGACCGCGGTTCATCCGGGAAGCCGTGGCGGCATTCATAGACCGCAGAGACGGTGCGGACGATGCGGACCGCGGCGCCGTTCCCCGTTCCGATCCGGAGCAGGTATTCATCACCAACGGCGCCAGCGAAGGTGTGCGGTACGTCATCGACCTGTTGATCGACGACGCGTCGGACGGCATCATGATCCCCATTCCCCAGTATCCGCTGTACTCGGCGGCTATCAAGCGCTGCGGCGGCGTGCAGGTCGATTATTTCCTAAATGAGGACTCGGGTTGGGCCCTGGATCGGGACCTGCTGGAATCTTCCCTGGAAGACGCACGCGGGCGCGGCGTGGACGTCAAGGCCATCGTGGTGATCAACCCGGGTAACCCGACCGGCGCGGTGCTGGCCGAAGAGACCGTCAGGGAGGTGGTCGCCTTTGCCGGCGACAACGGTCTGGCCATCATCGCCGACGAGGTCTACCAGGAGAACGTCTACGGTGGGGATGCGGGGTTCGTGTCCTTCGCCCGGGTGCTGGGTCGTAGCGGTGTGCCGCTGTTCAGCGTGCACAGCACCTCGAAGGGTTTCTACGGCGAGTGCGGCCACCGGGGCGGATATCTCGAGATCAGGAATGCTCCGCGCGTTCGGAACACCGAACTGTCGTTTACCGATCTCGTGCTCAAACAGGCGTCGGTGAACATCTGTTCGAACACGGTCGGCCAACTGATGATGTACCTGCTCGTCAATCCGCCACCCGAGAACGCCGAGCCCTACCGCCGCTTCACGAATGAACGCAGGACGATCCTCGAAGATCTCCACGATAAGGCGGTCATGATCAGGTCGGGTTTCGATCAGATGGAAGGTGTTTCCTGTTTCGGGCGAACCGGGGCGATGTACCTCTTCCCCAGGCTGGACAAGCTGCCGGAAGGTACGAACGACTTCGACTACTGCATGGAACTTCTGGAGCGGACCGGACTGGTCACGGTCAACGGCGAGGGATTCGGGCAGCAGCCGGGCACCAGTCACTTGAGGATCGCGTTCCTGCCGCCCAGGGAGGTGATCGAGGAAGTCCTGCCGAAGTGGATCGCGTTCCACAACGCTTATGTGAACTGACGGGGTGGGTCGCATGCTTTCGGATAGAGAGAAGTGGCTTTTCGATCTGCACGGTTATCTCGTCCTTCGCAAGGTCGTCACGCCCGATGACCTGGATCGCATGATCGCGCGGTGCGACGAATGGCACGGGATGGAAGAGGAGGAACTGCCGCAGCCGCTCTGTTCCTATGAGAATCCCGGTGAAAACCCGACGGCCGCGCGAGCCATTCTCCACTCCGAGTACGCCGACCCGGTATTCGACCGGCTCATACTGAACCTGCCGATCATGCGCCTCGTGCTCGCCCTGACGAGGGAACGGCCCCAGCACCTGCTGTCGGCCCTTACGGTGAACAGGCCGGACAGCGACGAGATCACGCTGCACAACGGCGCCACCGGGGCGTGGAGAAACCCGGCCAACGACTACCAGGCCGCGGACGGCGAAGTGTTCGCCACCTTCATCAACGCGGCCATTTCCCTGGTGGACGTGCCCGAAGGGGCCGGATTCGTGTGCATTCCCGGCAGCCACAAGACCTATTTCGAACGGCCTGCACCCATCGACATCCGCTCCGGACCGCCGACGGTCGTCAACGTGCCCATCAACGCCGGGGACGCCGTCGTCTTTACCGAAGCGCTCTGTCACGGTGCGCTGCCCTGGCCCTTGCGTGACCCGCCGCGGCGCACCATGTTTCAAAGATACTGCACGTCCTACGCGTCCTGGACGCCCGGTGCGGGTCCCATCGAGGAGCACCGGCACCTGCTGTCCGACGGCGTTTGCGAAATGAAACGTCAGGGCGGATTCCAGGGGCCGAAAGACATCGTCGAACGTCTGCTGGACGAAATGAAGGCGTGGGAGGCGGCCGGCCGGCCGGCGGGATGGGAGCGCCGGCTGCAACAGACCACAGGGAGTACTGGGAGTCCCGCATGAAGATCACCGACCTGAGATGCGCCGTAATCGGCCAGAACCCCGTGGTACGGATCACGACGGACGAGGGGATCCACGGGCTGGGACAGATCGAGAACTCCAAGCCCTACATGAAGCCCCACGTCCTGTTCTACCGGGACCACATTATCGGCCAGGACCCGACGGATGTGAACCGCGTGATCTCGAGCATACGGCGGTTGGGCAGCTTCAAGCCCTGGGGCAGCGCGGTTAGCGCCATCGAGATGGCCCTGTGGGATATCGCGGGCAAGGCGGCCGGACTGCCGGTGTACAAGCTGCTTGGGGGCAAGATGCGGGACCGGGTGCGGGTGTACAACGGCGCCGTGCGGTTTCCCATGAAGGGGGCCACCGTGGAGGACTACGCGGAGGACATGGCCCGGATGAAGGCAGCGCCCGAGGGGTTTACCATCATCAAGCAGGGCATCAGCTTTCACAGCCAGATGCCGTCGCAGGTCCCCGACTTCTTCTACGGCGACCTGCAGAAGCAGGGCTTTCACGGCAATCGGGGGCCGCTCACCGAGAAGGGCCTGAAGCACCTCGTAGCCTGCATCGAGGCCATGAAGGCGGTCCTCGGCGATGAAGTCGGCCTGGCCCTCGACTGCGGCCCCGGCATGCTCGTGCCGGACGCCCTGCGCCTGGCGAAAGCCGTGGAACACCTGCACATCATGTGGCTGGAAGACATGATTACCGGCGACTATACGCCCTTCGTCCTGGCCGACCTCTACCGGGAAGTGAATTCGAAGACTTCCACGCCGATTCACACGGGGGAGCAGATCTATCTTCGGGAGAACTTCGTCGATCTCATCGAAAAAAGGGCCGTGGACGTGGTAGGCCCCGATCCGGCCGACGTGGGCGGGATCGCGGAACTGAAGTGGATCGCGGAATACGCCGACCTCCACGGCGTGCTCATGGCGCCCCACGGCGTCATAGACGGCCTGATCGGCCTGGCCGCCCTGGTGCACGCCTCGGCCGCCATGCCGCCCAATTACATTGCCTTCGAATACCCCGTCGGCAACCCGGCCTGGTGGTACGATATCGTGGAGGGATTGCCGGAAACGATTGTGAAAGACGGCTTCATCGACGTGTGGGACAGTCCCGGCCTGGGGGTCGACCTGGTGCCGGACAGGGCACTGCCCTACCTGAAGGAAGAAGACCAGGGCTTTTTCGACTAGTACACCGTGGATCGCCGGAGCGGACCATGTATGTGCGCCATCTGAAAGTCAGAAACTGGCGGAATTTCTCGCGGATCAGCGTCGACCTGCAAAAGCGGCAGTTCGTCGTAGGCCCCAACGCGTCCGGGAAGTCCAACCTGATGGACGTGTTCCGGTTTCTCCGGGATATCGCCAAGGTCGAGGGCGGGGGTCTCCAGAAGGCCGTCGCGGACCGGGGCGGCATGACCAAGATCCGGAATCTCGCCGCGCGCAGGGATCCGGATATCGCCATCGAGGTGCGCTTCTGCGACCCGGTGAACGGGCGTGAAACCTGGCGCTATGAGCTCGGACTCAAGCAGCAGGCCAGGGGAAACCGGCACACGCTGATTACCTATGAGCGGGTGAGCCGGGACGAGACCGTCATTCTCGAACGGCCGAACGAGGAGGACCGGGAAGACATCGTACGGCTGACCCAGACCTACCTGGAACAGATCACCGCCAACCGGGCGTTCCGGGAGATAGCCCGGTACTTTCAGGCCATCACATACCATCACCTGGTCCCTTCGCTGCTCCGCCATGCGGACCTGATCGGCGGCCGGACGCTCGAGGGCGACCCCTACGGGCAGGACTTCCTGGACCGTATAGCCCGGGAACACGACCGGACCCGAAGAGCCCGCCTGTCCCGGATCGAAGCGGTGCTCAAGGCGGTCGTGCCGCGGCTCGAGCAGCTCGAGTTCATTCGGGACCCGGAGACCGGACGCCCCCATCTCCAGGCGCTGTACGCCCACTGGCGGCCCAGGGCGGGCATCCAGCGGGAGGACCAGTTCTCCGATGGGACATTGCGGCTCATCGGCATGTTGTGGGCACTTCTCGACGGGGAATCCCTGCTGTTCCTGGAGGAACCCGAGCTCTGCCTGCACCCGGGCATCGTCAACCGGCTTGCCGCCTTGATCCGGCGCATGCAGCGGAACACCGGCCGGCAGGTGTTGGTCAGCACGCACAGCGCGGCGCTGTTGTCCGATCCCGATATCGAACCGGAGGAAGTTTTGCTGCTGAAACCCGATCACGAGGGTTCGGCAGCGGAAGTGGCCGGCGACGTGTCGGACGCGCTGCTCCTCCTGGACCGCGACGTTGCCGAGGAACAGGCGCCCCGGGAAAGGACCCTCGAGAAAGACCCGAATCAGTTGAGTCTGTTCGAATGAAGGGATCGGTTCGGGTACGCCCCATGAACGACACTGGAATCCCGGCCCGGAATTTCGCAAGGCATATCGCCTCGAACCGATATCCGGGGCGGGGGCTGATCATCGGTCGGTCGGCCGCTGACGACGCATGGTTCCTGCTCTACTGGATCATGGGCCGCAGCGACAGCAGCCGGAACCGGCGGTTCGCGATCGAGGGGTCTGTGCTCCGCACGGAACCGGTCGATCCCGCGAAACTGGACGCGCCGGAACTGATCATCTATCCGGCCATGCTCGAACTGCCGGGGATATACATCGTTGCCAACGGTGACCAGTCGCGGACGATTCACGACGCACTGCGCGGCGGCGGGACCTTCGAAGCCGCCCTGGCCACCCGGGAGCGGGAGCCCGACGCGCCGAACTACACACCCCGCATCAGCGGAATGCTGGACCTGAACGGGCCGCCCGCCCTGTCCCTGAGCGTACTCCGGGCGAATCCGGCCGATCCCGCCCATACCGACCGGCTGACGTACCGTCCGGACCCTCCTCCACCCGGTCTGGGACTGTGCCTGACGACCTACATGGGAGACGGCGAACCGCTGCCGGCGTTTTCGGACGATCCCCTGCTCATGCCCCTGGGAGGCGGACCGGAAGAGGTCATGGAGACGTACTGGGACGCACTCGACGAAGAAAACCGGGTGGCCATCGCCCTGAAATGGGTGACGCGGGACGGAAACAGCGAACTGATGGCCAGCAACCGGTTTTAGTCCTTTCCAATACGAGGTGACGCTCAATGCGGATGGTAAACGGCGTTACGGGAATGTCGATGACCGCGTGGATAACGATGGCCGCGTGCCTGCTCGCGGGCTGTGGTGAGTCCGCCCCTTCCCGCGAAGTGTGGGAGGAAGCCCTTTCCGCGAAGCACACCGGGCTGGCCTACCTGTATCGGAATGACCTGGAAGGCGCGGCGGGTTCCTTCGAGTCGGTAGCCCGGCTGGTGCCTCGCGAGCCGCTCGGTCACGCGAACCGGGCCCTGGCGCTGTTGAAACTTCGAGACTACGAGCAGGCCGCCGCCTCCGTCGACCGGGCCGTGGATCTTGCCCCGGAAGACGGTGAAGTCCTTTCCATCAAATCCGACATCGTGGCGGCGCGGGGAGATCGCGAAGCCGCCCTGGGCCTGCTGGCCCATGCCGTTGGCCTCAACGCGTCCGACGTGGTGCTCCGGTACAAGTACCTCACCGAGTTGAGAAGGTTGCGGGGTCCGGATCTCCAGGAGGAGGATGCCCTGGAAGAGCTGCAGGCCATGCTCGAATACGAACCGGAAAACCTGGCCGTGCTCGTTGAATTGAACGCCACCCTGGTCCGGCTGGGGCGGTCGCAGGAAGCATCGGCCGGGTACCGGCGGATGTCCGGGTTGCTCGAACCCGTTCCAGAAGACATTCAAACCTGGTTGGACCGGACGTTAGATGCATTGGATCGCGGGGATGGAGCGGAAGCCGAATCCAGCGCGGGCATCCTGGGCAACCTGCTGGTGGTGGACCCGGCCTACCGGGCCTCGCGGGACCGCCTGGGGGATCCTTCGCAGCAGTCGCCCCCGCTCTACGATTTCCGGACGGCGCCGCCCAACCTGGCGGTAGTGGCCGCGGATTCCCTCGTTGATATACAGTTCGTGGATGCGGGCGACGTATGGATTGATAGTATCCTGCCTGAAGAGGAGCAATGGACGGACCTGGCACTGGCGGACGTTGACGGGGACGGGCGGCTGGACCTGGCACTGGCGGGTCGGCAAGGGCTGTTCGTACTGCGCAGCCCCCTGGACAGCCGGGAGACCGTTTCGAGTCCATGGTCGGGTCGGGAGGAATCGATACCGGCACAGGGAGACGCGGTTTTTCAACTGGCCACGGGAGACTTCGACAATGACGGCGATATGGACATGCTGGTAGCCGGCACACCGTCACCCCAGTTGTACCGCAACGATGGGGATGGGACATTCGGCCTGGCACAGACCCTGGACCCCGGGGAGAATCCGGAGTCCTTCACCTCCGCCTCCCGGGCGGATTTCGACCACGACGGGGACCTGGATATCCTGGAATCCAATATGGGCTCACTTCGGTTCTATCGACACACCGAGGACGGGGTTTTTGAAGAAGCTACATCCGCCACGGGTTTCCTCGAATCGGCGTCTGGCGCTCTCGGCCGGAACGCTGATGGTGTTTCCTCTGCTGGTGATTCCAGGTTGCGGTCCGGCCAGTCGCTGGCCTGGGGCGACTTCGACATGGACGGGGCCGTGGACGTAATCGCGTTGTTCGACGACGGCGCGCACCGGTACTACCGGAACCTGCGGCAGGGCAGGTGGGTGGACTGGACGGAACGTTTCCGCGGAATCCGGTGGGGCGGCGCGAAGACGGTCGCCGCGGCCGATTTAAATAACGACGGTGCACTGGATCTCTTCATGGCGGGGACTGCCGCCGACGGCTGCCGGCTGTTGTGGAACGACAACGGGCGCGGATTCGACGGGGAGGACACGCCCCCGGCGTTCGGCGACGCCTGTGACGGCCTCGATGTCGTTGTCGTCCGGCCCTTCGATTTCGACAATGACGGATTCATCGATCTCGCGCTCGCCGGCGCTTCGGTGCCGGACCTGTCGGGACTCAGGCTGGTCAGGAACCTGGGCAACGGTGCATTTGAAGAACGGGCCGACCTGCTACCCCGTCTGCCCGGGAACGTCGCTGACGTGGAGGTCGGCGACCTGGACGACGACGGCGACTTGGATCTCGCAGTGCTTTCCGATGGCCGTCCCCTGGTGCTGCGGAACGACGGCGGCAACGCGAACGGCTGGCTCAAGGTACAGCTCGCCGCGGCCCTGGAAGGAAGCGGGAAGAACAATTTCTATGGCATAGGATCGACCATAGAGGTAAACGCCGGGTCGCATTACCAGTCTCTGCGGGTCGACGCGGCCGTCACCCACGTCGGTCTCGGTAGCCGGGATACGGCCGACGTGATCCGGGTCGTCTGGAGCAACGGCGTCCCCCAGAACCGGATCGATCCGGAATCCCGGACGCTCGTCGTCGAACCGCAGCGGCTCAAGGGATCGTGCCCGTCGCTGTACACCTGGAACGGCGACCGGTATGTATTCGTCACCCACCTGATGACCCGGAGCGCCATCGGCGCCCTGACGGAAACCGGCGCGCCGGCCTGGCCGGACGCCGCGAACGACTATGTGAAAATCCGGGGCGACCAGTTGCGGATGCGAAACGGGAAGTTCGAGGTCCGGGTCGTGGAGGAACTGTGGGACGCCGTGTACATGGACAAAATGGAATTGCTGGTCGTCGACCACCCGGCGGAGACGGATATCTTCGTGGATGAGAAGTACCTCCCGCCGCCCTACCCGGATCTCGAAATCCATACGGTGACGGACCCGCGCCTGCCCGTAGCGGCCCGCGACCACCGCGGCAACGACATCCTGCCCGCCCTCGCCGCCCGGGACAGCCTGTACGTTGGTGACTACCGACTCGGCGACTTCCAGGGCGTTCCCGAAGTGCATTCCATCACGATGGACCTTGGCGACCTGAAAGGTGCGGACCGGATCCACCTGTACCTGTGCGGCTGGATCATGCCGATCGAGCCCAGTTCCAACCTGGCCCTGTCTCAGCGCAGCGACGCCGCCGTGGTCCCTCCGTACCTGGAAGTGCCGGACGGTGAGGGGCAGTGGAGGACCGTGATACCGTACACCGGCTTTCCATCGGGAGAACACAAGACCGTTTTCATCGATGTGACGGACCGTTTTCCCGCCGAAGACTACCGGGTCAGGCTGACCACGAACCTGGAGTTGTACTGGAGCGAGGCCTTTTTCACCGTCGACGAACCCAAGCGGGTCGAAAACCGCATCACCCGGCTGTCGCCCGATACCGCGGATCTGCACTACCGCGGCTACTCGCGGGAGTACCGGACCGCGCTATATGGCCCGTTTATCCGGGACTACCAGGTGCTGAGCGGCGAACCCCAGTGGTTGCCCTTCGCGGGATACCGGACGCGGTACGGCGACGTGACGCCCCTGCTACGGGCATCCGACAACCGTTATGTCATCTACAGTTCGGGCGAGGAAATCAAGGTGACCTTCGATGCGGCCGACCTGCCTGAACCGCCGCCTGGCTGGACGAGGGACTTTATCCTGCACACCGACGGCTGGTTGAAGGAGGGCGATCTGAACACGGCGACGGCCGCCACGATCGAACCGCTGCCCTTCCACGGGATGGCCGGCTACCCTTACGGTCCGGCATCCCTTTATCCGGACGATACCGGCCTTCGCGCGTACCGAAGTGCATACAACACGCGCTGGGTCTCCCAGGAGCGCTTCAGAAATGCCCTGCGGCTGCACGGTCCGGACCGCTGATCCTTATTCCGGCCGCGGGGTCACGGAACGTTGCCCCTTCCTCCGTCGCAGGGCGCAAGGCGGCTCGCTTCAGGAACCCGGCACCAGCGCCACCTTGATCAGGTCGCCGGGGTCGTCCACCAGTTTCGTAAAAATCCCGGGTCCCTGCTCCAGGTCCCTTTCGACGACCATGGAGGCGACGTCGATCCTTCCCGTGGAGATGAGTTCGAGGGAATAGGCGAAGTCCACGCTCGTGTAGGCATAGGAACCGCGCACGACCAGTTCCCTGTTCACCATGGCTACGCCGTCGATGGCCATGGGCGCTTCGGCGCCGAGGCCCAGCAGCACGGCCTCGCCGCCCTGCCGCAGCATCCGCACGGCCTGTTCCTGCGTCGCCGTGTGGCCCACCGCTTCGACCGCCAGATCCACCCCCTGGCCGTCCGTCATGTCGAACACGGCTTCCACGGGGTCGTCCGCATGGACGTCGATGGCGTGGGTCGCGCCCATCGAAGTGGCCAGCGCCAGGCGCGAGGGCACCCTGTCCGTCACCGCGATGCGGGTCGCCCCGATGTGCCGGGCCACCTGCAGGGCGAGGAGCCCCTGGGTGCCCGCGCCGATGACGGCCACGCTCCGGATGAACCCGTGCAGGCTTCGGTCGAAGATATGCAGTGCGTTCGAGAGGGATTCGACCATGCTGCCCTCGAGGTCGCCCACATGGTCCGGCAGCCTGAAGCAGGACGCCGCTGGCACGGAAACGTAGTTGGCGAAGGCTCCGGGATGCTCGATGCCGATGACCGTTCGATGGGGGCAGATACTGGTGCGTCCCCGGAGGCACTCGTCGCACCGGCCGCAGGAGAGGATCGGGTTGATCGTGACCCGGTCGCCGACGGACAACCCTTCCGCGCCACGGTCCAGGTCCACCACCTCGCCGGTGAATTCGTGTCCCATGATCAGCGGCGGGACCCGCTTTGCGCTCTTGCCCAGAAAGCCGTGCAGGTCCGAACCGCATATGCTCGCCGCGCCGACCTTCAGCACGGCGTGGCCGGGCGTGACCGTGGGCTCTTCAACCTCCTGCATTTCCATCTGGCGCGTTCCCAGATACATCAGTGCCTGCATGCCTTCCTCCTTGAGTACGGCCGGCAACTTTCATAACGCACGGCCGGTGTGTTTCAGATCCCCCGGCATCGGTCAGTAGTTCCTGAACATGATCACGGGATCGATCGTATCGACGTCGGCGAACAACATCGCCAGCCGGTCCAGTCCGAGGGCGATGCCGCCCGAAGGAGGCATCCCGTATTCGAGCGCCGCCAGCAGCGCTTCGTCCACCCCGCCGTCGTAGCGGTCCGGTCCTTTCTTCGATCGCTTGATTTCCAGTTCCGCCTCGAAACGGGCACGCTGTTCCACCGGATCGTTCAGCTCCGTGAAGGCATTGGCCAGCTCCAGCCCGCCCATATACAGTTCGAATCGTTCCACGTACCTGGGGTTGCCGGGAACGCGGCGCGCCAGCGACGGCAGCCGGGCGGGATACTCGGTAAGAAAGACCGGCCGGTCCGAGGGCAGCGCGGGTTCCACGGCCGTCAGGAAAACGCGGTGGAACAGGTCGTCCCAGTCATCGTCTTCCCGAACCTCGTAACCGATGGACCGGGCCGCGGACGCGAACGCCTCCAGGTCGTCGCAGGCATCCAGGTCGATCCCCGACCGGTCCAGGAAGCAGTCTCGCACCCTGTACCTCGGCCAGGGAGGCCGGAGATCGATCGTGGAACCGCGGTAGGTCAGTCCGCCGGCATGGTTAAGCGTTTTAGCCAGCGAGGTCACATAATCTTCCGTAGTGGCCATGACCGTCTCGTAGTCGGCGTAGGCCTCGTACCACTCCAGTCCGGTGAATTCCGGATGGTGGGTGTCGAACCGTTCCCCGTTGCGGTAGAACCGGCAAATCTGGTAGATCCGTTCGCAGCCCGCCGCCAGCAGGCGTTTCATGTAGTGTTCTGGCGAGGTCTGCAGGTACAGGGTCCGCGTTCCGCCTTCGCTGTCCACGTATTCCGTTCGAAACGAACTCAGGGCCGGCGTCAGGTCCGGAACGGTCATGAAGGTCGGCGTATCCACGGCGATGAAACCGCGGGATTCGAAGTAGGCACGGGTCCCGGCCATGATACGCGCCCGGATACGCACGGCGCCGGTCGCTTCCGGTTCAGGCGCGCCGCCGGTCGCATCCGGTTCGGGCGCACCGCCGGTCGCATCCGGTTCGGGCGCGCCGCGCAGGCAGGGCGCCAGGAGTTTGAGACCGGTAACGGTGTATACGTCGCTCTCCCATGTACCCGCGCATTCCACGAGGTCGCCGGCGCGGACCCGGCGGAGCATGCAGGACAAGGCCGGATCGTCCAGGACGAGGTCGACGGTACCCGTCCAGTCCTCGAGCGCGCCGCTCCCGGTCCGTGTATCCAGCTGGACCAGCCGGCCTGCGATAACGGTTGCGTTTCCGGCGATTCCGGATTCCCGCGCCCGCCGCACCGTGTGCGTCCGGCCGGTCCGGGCGGGATACGCTTGAATACCCTGGCTGTGGAGGCGTTCGATACGCGACATGGCCGGCCTTCCAGTGGATTCCTTCAGGCAAACTCGTGGTAAACATTAACGGTCGATTTCATCAAAAGCAAGCATCAGTTTGTCCTTGATCTGCCTCCCCCGGATCATTACCATGGAAGGAACCGTAACGTACTTCAGGACCCTGGCGCGCTCGGCGCGTCTCCGGCCGAAATTCACGCCCGCAACGATCACCGCCGGCCCGATTCAATGACCGCGATCCGCATTTGGACACCACGTCTGTTCCTACTGGGCTTCCTGCTGGGCGCCGCATGCGGGACGACACCCGCGCCCGGTGGCGAATCCTCTGAATCCGATCCCGTCCTGTCCCGAATCCAGTTGCCGGAAGGCTTCAGGATTTCCGTTTACGCCAGCGGCGTCCGCAATGCGCGGGCCATGGCGATGGGCCCCGGCGGCACCCTCTTCGTGGGTTCCCGGCGCGCCGGGAACGTGTACGCCGTCAGGGACTTGAACGGAGATTTCGTCGCCGACGAGGTGCTGACCCTCGACAGCGGGCTCAAGATGCCGAGTGGCATCGCTTTTCGCGAAGGAGCACTCTACGTCGCCGATATCAACGTGGTGCTCCGGTACGACGACATCGAAAACAGGCTCTACGATCCCCCCGATCCCGTTGTGGTCAGCCGGGGCTTCCCGACCGACCGCCATCACGGCTGGAAGTTCATCCGGTTCGGCCCCGACGGCAAGCTCTACGTTCCCGTGGGGGCACCGTGCAACGTCTGCGAACGCGCCGATCCGCGTTACGCGACCATCATGCGCATGAACCCGGACGGAACGGACCTGGAAGTCTACGCGAGCGGTGTACGCAATACCGTGGGCTTCGACTGGCACCCGGACACGGGCGAACTGTGGTTCTCCGACAACGGGCGGGACCTCATGGGCAACGACATCCCGCCGGACGAATTGAACCGCGTGACCGAAGCAGGGCAGCATTTCGGCTTCCCCTATCACCACGGCACGGATATACCGGATCCCGAATTCGGCGGCAGGCGTCCGCTGGACTCCCTGGTGCCCCCCGTGCAGGACCTCGGTCCGCACGTGGCCGCGGTGGGCATGCGGTTCTACACCGGCGACATGTTCCCGCCCGAGTACCGTCACCAGGTATTGATCGCGGAACACGGGTCCTGGAACCGGGACAATCGGATCGGGTACCGGGTCACCCTGGTGCGCCTGGACGGCAACGAGGCCGTGAGTTACGAGGATTTCGCCGCGGGCTGGCTCGTGGACGAGGAGTACTCCGGGCGACCGGCCGACGTGGAGGTCATGCCGGACGAGTCCCTGCTCGTTTCTGATGATTACGCCGGGGTGATCTACCGGATCACGTACGGCGAATAAACGTTGGTAACTCCGGTGACGAATGGCTGATCAGATCAAGGTGTTGCCCGAGAAGCTGGCGAACATGATCGCCGCGGGCGAGGTGATCGAACGCCCCGCCTCGGTCGTGAAGGAACTGGCCGAGAACGCGATCGACGCCGGTGGCAAGCGCATTTCCGTGGAGATCAAGGCGGGCGGAAAGCAGCTCATCCGCGTCATGGACGACGGCGCAGGCATGTCCCGGGAGGACGCGGTACTGGCCTTCGAGCGGCATGCGACCAGCAAGATCACCGGCGAAGACGACCTCTACCGCATCGGTACCTTCGGCTTTCGGGGCGAAGCGCTGGCCAGCATCGCCTCCGTGGCCCGGGTAGACCTGACGACGAATACGAAAGGCGAAGCGGCCGGGACCCGCGTCCGCATCGACGGGGGTTCGGCGCCGAAAGTTACGGACGCCGGCCGGGCAGCGGGTACGACGATCGCCGTATCGCAGCTGTTCTACAACGTGCCCGCCCGCCGGAAGTTCCTGAGGACGACGGGTACGGAGACGCGCCATGTCGTTTCCGTGGTTTCCGCCATCGCCATGGCCTATCCCGGGATCGCGATCACGCTGACGGTCGACGGCCGGGATACCCTGTCCCTGCCCGCCGTGTCCAACACCTATACCCGCGCGCAGGCCGTCATGGGCAACACGCTCATGAACCAGATGATCCCGGTCACGTTCGACGACGATCTCGTCAAGATACACGGGTTCATCAGCCGGCCCGACGCCGCCAGGGTTTCCCGCACCCACCAGCATCTGTACATCAACCTCAGACCGGTATCCAGCCGCGCCCTGAACCGCGCCGTGTTCGAAGGGTATGGTTCGATTCTACCCAAAGAACGGTTTCCCGTATCCATCGTTTTCCTGAACATCGATCTCGACCAGGTGGACGTCAATGTCCATCCCGCAAAGCGAGAGGTCCGGTTCTCCGACGAGTCCGGGGTATATGAGCGGCTCCTGCGGGCCGTTCGGCTGTCGTTACAGAACTCGGACGTGGTGCCCGTTTTCGAAACGGACACGCCGGACATCACCGGAATGACGCCGGCCGCGGCGTCCGGCGGCGCGCATATGCCCGACCACGATCCGGGCACGGCGCGCAGAACCCAGATAGACCTGTTCGGTCCCGTGCGCGGAAACGGCGGCGATCCTTCGGGCGAGTGGACCTACACCCCGGCCGGCACGGATCGCGGGGAACGCGACGAAGGGGGACAGGGAACGGTCAGGGAGCACAGCGACGCGGAAATGGTGTCGCTATGGCAACTGCACAACGCCTACATACTGGCCCAGGTCAAAGGCGGTTTCATGCTCATCGATCAGCACGCCGCCCACGAACGCGTGCTTTTCGAACGGGCGCTGAAGACGATGGACCACGAATCCGCGCCCTCCCGGCAGTTGCTGTTTCCGGTTACCCTCGATCTCATGGTGCCGCAGATCGCGCTGGTCCGGGAACATTTCGATCACTTCGCCCGGCTGGGGTTCAATGTGAAACTATTCGGCGAGCAGACCGTGGTCGTCGACGCCGTACCCTGCATGGCAAGCAGCCAGGAAGTAGACACATTGTTTCACCGGATGATTGAAAACCTGCAGGAGATGCCGGAAAAGAACCTCAAAACGGAAGAACGTATCGCCCTTACTTTCTCCGGCCATGCCGGTATCAGGAAGGGCGACCCGTTGTCCCAGCAGGAGATGAACGGACTCGTCAACGATCTGTTCGCCACGGAAATGCCCTATGTAACGCCCCGCGGGCGACCCACCGTGGTCCGCATGCCACTCGAAGAGATCGAACGCAGATTCAACAGGTCCTCGTAAGTCTCTTAAGGTCATTAAGTTACATACCCCCAAATCCAGTCATCTGACTCGATACTTTGCCCCGTCCCGATGATCTCCGGCGAGCAGGAAGTCGTTCCGGCCATGTGATATCTTGTGCCGGTGTAGCTTGCATGCCTGCATAAAGGCATTCCATACGGTTCAGACGAGATTCCATATGCATTCAAAATCCTATTGTTTTAAAAGAAATGTTAAATTATGGTATATTTTCGCTATACCGAATACTGTACAAGTAAAAGGTCACGATTGCACGTGGAACGTAACCCGACGCGAGTTGTCTTGTGAAAACTTGAAGGTCAGTTTGAACGTCGAGGGAGTGTACGCCATAAGTCTTCCGATCATCCTCGCCCACGGCATCGTGCCCTTCGACGCGCTTTACCGGCCGCTCCTCCAGGCGGGGCTGCGCCGACTCCTTCGCCAGCCCGACAAGTACGACTACTTCAGCGGGATCGCCGGTCATCTCGAAAACCACGGTTACACCGTCTTCGCCCCCCGCGTACCCTTCGCAGCCCAGGTACATAAGCGCGCGCTGGCCCTGAAACGCCGCATCGAAGTCATCCTCGAAAGCACCGGAGCTGACCGGGTTCACATCATCGCCCACAGTATGGGTGGTCTCGACGCCCGCCACATGATCGTTGATTTCGACATGGCCGATCACGTCGCAACGCTGACGACCATTGGCACGCCGCACTGCGGGACTTGCTTCGCAGACTTCGGTCTTGCCAAAGTGAACTGGCTGATCGGCTTCACCAGCCTCTTCGGCCTTAATCTCGAGGGCTTCCGCGATCTCAGTACCGAGGCTGCCGCAGCCTTCAACGAGCGTGCGCTGAACGCCGAAGCGCAAAACCACGTCAGGTATGCCACCTATGCCGCCCACCAAAGGCATGGGCGGATATTCACCCCGCTGAAGCTGCCCTGGAAATACATCGCCAGACGCGAAGGAGACAACGATGGGCTGGTGTCTGTGACCTCGGCCGCGTGGACGGACCGACTGGGTTCGAAAACAGTACGCCAGGAAGCCTTTCCCGTCCCCGCCGACCACCTCAACGAACTGGCCTGGTGGGAGCCGTGCGAATTGCGCGCTCCCCGGCAGGCGCGAAGGCCCTTCAAGAACAAAATACGCGACGCCTACCTCAAGATGGTTCGTGACGCCGAGCGGGAAGATTGATCCGTCTTGAATGGATGTCGTCCTTGCGCCGTATCCCATCCCCTTCACTTGACACGGCTTGACACGACACTACCCACCTCATACCTTGATTGAGTTCGAAAGGTAGATACCGTGTATCCTGGATCGTGCGGATTGTACGCATCGTTCCGGCAGGATCCGGGCCGTACGCAGGCCGTTCGTGCGGTGGAATCATGGAGTTTCTTGCATGGGCGAAACTCGACAGGACGGGGCGGATAGCGGCGTGACGCTGGAACTGACGATCCCGAGCAATCCCGATCTGACCGCGGAGGTGGACCGCCGCATTGAGGAGTTGACTGCGCAGACCGGCTTCGACCAGGGAACGCGGGGCGACATCATGATCGCCGTGAACGAAGCGGTCAAGAACGCGATACTCCATGGAAACCGGTGCGACGAGTCCAAGCAGGTCATTATCTCCTGCAAATGCAGTTCGACGTTGTTCCGTATACACATATGCGACTGTGGCGGTGGTTTCGATCCCGACGGCCTTCCGGACCCGCGTAACCCGGACAACCTGCTCAAGGAGAATGGCCGGGGCATACTGATGATCAAGGCCCTTATGGACGAAGTCGAGTTCGATATCACGGAGCACGGCACGAGCGTGACCCTGATCAAGTACGGCCACTGAGGAGCGTCCATGCAAATCGTCGAACTTCGCAGCGACACCATGACTCGGCCGACGCCAGCCATGCGCCGCGCCATGGCGAACGCCGAGGTCGGCGACGACTGTTTCGGCGAAGACCCATCGGTCAACCGGCTGGAAGAAGCCATGGCCGCACTGCTCGGAAAGGAGGCTGGGCTCTTCGTCACGAGCGGCACGCAGGGCAACCAACTCGCCGTCCGGTCGCAGACCCATCACGGCAACGATGTCATCGCGGAAAAGTACTGCCACATGTTCAACGCGGAAGCCGGTGCACTCGGCGCACTGTCGGGCGTGCAGGTCCGCCTGCTGACGGGAGAACGGGGTGTATTCACGCCGGCGCAGATGGAGGAAGTGATCCAGCGGGGCGACAACGTGCACTACGGCAGGACAGCGCTGGTCGCCGTGGAGAACACCCACAACAAGTCCGGCGGATATCCGTGGCCCGTGGAGGCGCTGTCCCGGGTAGGAGAATGCGGAAGGTCAAACAACCTGCGCGTCCACATGGACGGCGCCAGGCTGTTCAACGCCTGCGCGGCGACGGGCCTGACCGCACAGACCTACACGCAGCATGTCGATTCCGTATCCGTGTGCCTGTCCAAGGGCCTGGGCGCGCCGGTCGGCAGCGTGCTGGCGGGCGACCAGGCCACGATCGACGCGGCGCGCTACTACCGGAAGATGCTGGGAGGCGGAATGCGCCAGGCGGGCGTCCTGGCGGCGGCCGGTCTATACGCCATGGAACACAACATCTCCCGGCTGTCCGAGGACCACGGCCATGCCACCCGGCTGGCGGAGGCGCTCGCCGACCTGGAGAACGTCGAGATCGACCTGGACGAGATCCACAGTAACATGATCTTCTTCAGCCTGCGGAACGGCCTCGACCCCTTCGAAGCCGTCGATCGCCTGTCTGTGGAAGGCGTGCGGATGCTCGCCATGAAACCCGGCATCATCCGCGCCGTTACGCACCTGGACGTAAGCGGCGAACAGATCGATCTGGCCATCGAAGTCTGCAGGAAAGTGCTGACCCGCGTTTCCTGACCAGCGATTCCCGACCAGCGATTCCCGACCCGCCATGGCCGCTATCCTCCAACTCCATCCCGAACATCCCCAGAAACGGCATGTCGACCGGGTCGTCGAAGCCCTGCATCGGGGTGGCGTGATCGTGTATCCGACCGACACGGTCTACGGACTGGGCTGCGATATCTTCAACCGCAAGGCCATCAACCGGATCTACCAGATCAAGCAAGCTCCCGCCGGGAAGCCGCTCAGTTTCGTCTGTTCGGATCTGAAGGATCTCGCACGGTACGCGAAGAACATCTCCAACGCGGCCTACCGCATGATGAAGCGCCTGCTGCCCGGCCCCTACACCTTCATTCTGGAGGCCTCGAGAGACGTGCCGAAGTTCATGATCGGCAAGCGCCGGACGGTGGGTATCCGGGTGCCGGACAACCGGATATGCCTCGAAATCGTGCAGGCGCTCGGCCGGCCCGTGCTGAGTACCAGCATCGCGCCTTCCGGTATTGAGGCCTCAGCTAACGGAAGCGATATGAACGACGCCGATTCCATCGCGGCCCGGTACGGCAAGGTCGTGGACGTCATCGTGGACGGCGGCGTCATTGTTCCGGAGCCGTCCACGGTGGTCGATCTGACCGGCGAGGAGCCCGAGATCCTGCGGGCGAGTGCCGGCGAAGCCGATCTGTACTGAAGCGGTCCCGAGGAGTCGTCCCGTTCAGTCCGGGGCGGAGGTATCAAACCTTTCAGGTAGGGCGGACCGGACGGACCGGGCGGGACCAGGCGGACCAGGCGGATCGTCCGGATCAGAACGAATAGGTCATCTCGAAGGCGAAATTGACCATCGACTCCTCATCCTCACGTTCGCCGGAACCCTTATCGCGCTCATAGAAGGAGAAATCCCGGCGGAGTTCCATGAGGAACCCCAGGCCGTCGGTCAGCGCGAACGTCGGTGCTATGGTGAGGGCCTGACGGGTTATTGAAAAAACGTTCATTCTGCCCCCTCGTGTCGTAATGGTGGAGTAGGTGTTGAAATAGTCGTACCTGCCCGTTAACCCCATGACGTCGGTCAGACGGTAGTGCGCCATCACCAAGTAGCCGTTCCAGTTGAGTACTGTTTCAGACACAGCCAGTTCTTTTTTACCGTTGTTGTACTCCCCTCCGATGATGAATCTCGGGATCGGCGTCAGGGTCAGATCGATGTCGTATACGGTCAGATTGCTGACCAGTACGAAGTCCGAGCCGTATACCGGGTCCTCGTGGTCGCCGCGCATCGCCGAGAAGCCGATGCCGCCCATATCGTCATGGCTATATCCGAGTCTGCCGCCGATCATCTTGTTGGTATTGGTGTCGACGTTCTGGTCCCATCCGTTCGTAAGGTGAACCACCACGTCGAAACCTCCTCCCAAGTCCATGGACAGCATGGCGCCGGTCAGATTGGTGGGCAGTCCATTATTGAAGACCAGCGAGTGGGAATACTGGTACATGTCCGGGGCGTCCAGGAGTTCGAACCCGATGGGCGCGTTGAACTTACCGAAGGTCAGGGTCGGGTAGTTCCCCTCCCCGCGGCCCAGCCCGAGATCCAGGGTCACGTACCCCTGTTCGGCGTCGAGGGTGAACCCGCCCTCGCCGTCACTCACCCACTCCAGATCCGTGCGCAACGAGCCGATATCGCCCAGGTTCCTCGAGAGATCGATCTCCACCTGGTCGAGGCCGAATGAGTTTGCATCATCCGTACTGTTGTAGGTGTAGCTGGCGTCTACGAACCCCGAGATTTCGACCAGGCCGGAGATGGCGGTGCCACCGCCTTCCGTCTCCATGTCATCCCCGCCGTTTTCCTGCGCGGCGGCCGGGAAGGCGGCGAGCATCAGGACCGTCAGCAAGACGTGGAATCTGCGTAACACAAAGGTACCCATTTTCATGATCCCATGATGGGATGGCAAAACCTGCGGATCCGTTTCGACTCAGAACGAATAGGTCATCTCGAAGGCGAAATTGACCATCGACTTCTCTAATGTGCCGTCTTCCGGATCCCCGAAAATCTCATCGTCGGAGAAATCCCGGCGGAGTTCCATGAGGAACCCCAGGCCGTCGGTCAGCGCGAACGTCGGGGCGATGGTGAGGGCCTGGCGGGTTTCTTCCAGTCTGACCGGGTGGTCCTGCGCTCCGCTGCGACGCGCCGCAACCCGAAAACTCGGATAATTGCTTTCGACCTCTCTAGTGAAGTAGTCGTATCGTCCGGTAATCCCCATGACGTCGTTCACACTGAAGTGAGCCATGACCATGTAGCCGTTCCAGCTGGATTCCTGCTTGAGTGCCTCGTCCAGGTCCGTCCGGCCGTTGTTGAACTCCCCGCCTATGAGGAGTCCCGGCGTCGGCGTCAGGGTCAGGTCGATGTCGTAGACTGTCAGGTTTCCCGTGAAGCCCGATTCGTCGCCACGCATGGCTGAGAAGCCGATCCCGCCCATATCCTCGTGGCTGTAACCGAGTCTGCCACCGATCATCTTGTTGGTATTTTCGTCGACATTCCGGTCCCATCCGTTGGACAGGTGGACCAACACGTCGATACCGCCGCCCAGGTCCATGGACAGCATGGCGCCGGTGAGGTTGGTGGGCAGTCCCAGATCGAAGACCAGCGCGTGGGAGTACTGGTACATGTCCGGCGCGTCCAGAAGCTCGAACCCGATGGGCGCGTTGAACTTGCCGAACGTGAGCGTCGGATAGTTTCCCTCACTGCGGCCCAGGCCGAGATCCAGGGTCACGTACCCCTGCTCCGCGTCGAGGGTGAACCCGCCTTCGCCGTCGCTCACCCATTCCAGGTCCGCACGCAACGAGCCGATATCGCCCAGGTTCCTCGACAGATCGATCTCCACCTGATCGAGACCGAAGGTGTTCGCATCGTCAAGATTGGAGTAGGTGTAACTGGCGTCGACGAACCCCGAGATTTCGACCAGGCTGGAAACGGTCGAATCTCCATTCTCCTGGGCGGCGGCCGGGATCGCCGCGAGCATCAGGACCGTCAGCCAGGCGGGGAATCTGCGTAACAAAAAGGTACCCATTTTCGCGCTCCCATGATGTGATGTGGTATATAAGGAACCTCTTGATGTCAACGATTCATCGAGCTAATACGATCGATACAATACAGCCCACTAATATACTGTCTAACTAAACATTTGTCAAGTAGATATTACAGGTTAACGATACGTTCTATACAGTCGCGTTCTCCGGCGACGAGCAGGACGTCTTCCTCCCGGATCACATAGTCCGGTTCAGGGACGAAGTGCGCCTGGCCGTCCCGGTCGGATTGTTCTGCCTGGTTCGCCTGGCCGGCCCGGTGCTCCCGTTTCCTGATGAGCAGGATCTGAACCCCGTGCCGGCTGCGGATCTGAAGGCGCCGGATGCTACGGCCCGTGAACTGCCGGGGCGCGTTGATTTCGACCATGGCGTAGTCGTCCCCCAGCTGTACGACCCGTCCTTCGCTCAGCGTGTCGACCATGCTCCCGAATTCACCGGCCAGGTCCCGTCTGGCCGTCTCCCGGTTATAGGCGTCCATGACGTGCTCGCGGCTGATGACGCCGACCAGGCGGCCCGAGTCCGGATCGACGACGGGAAAGGCGTTCACCTGGTGCCTACCGAAGAGCAGCATGACCCGGTCCAGCGTGTCGCCGTCGGTGACCGTCGGCAGGTCGAACTGGGCGATGTCGTGGGCCACGACGACGCCTTCGAGATCCTCACCGTACGCGACGAGACTTCGGATGCGGTCGAATGTGACCGTGCCCTGGTAACGCTCCGCATCGTCCGTGATGTAAAACTCCGTGTCCGTACTCTCGGCCAGGCGGGACATCAGGTCGTCGAGCGGCGCCTGGGGCGGTATCGTCTCGAACGAGCCCGCCCGGGCCTGCCCCACGTTCAACGATCTGAGGATGTTCGTCTCCTCGCCCTTTTCCAGGTCCACGTTTCTCCTAAGGAGGCGCATTGTGTATACGGAAGGCTTGAGCAGGTAGGCGGACAGTGCCGTACTGACGATGACGGATATCGCCAGCGGCAGGATCAGTTCGTAGTTGCCGGTCATTTCGAAGATCATCAGTATCGACGTCATGGGGGTCCGGATGGTCGAAGAAACCAGTGCACCCATGGCCACCAGCGCGTATGCGCCCCCGGATGCGCTCGTTCCGGGCAGCAGGTGGTTGACCAGGGCGCCGTAAGCACCGCCCAGCATGCAACCGACGAACAGGGAGGGGGCAATCACGCCGCCCGAGGCGCCCGATCCCAGGGAAAAGGACGTGGCGGCGATTTTCATGAAGACCAGGATGAGCAGAAACTGCCACTCCAGTTCGGAGAACAGGACCCGGTCCATGGTATCGTATCCCACCCCGAGGATCTGGGGATAGAGCAGGGCCAGGGCGCCGACAAGCAGACCGCCGGTCATGGGCTTCAGGTAATCCGGAAGCGGCACCTTTCCGTAGAGGTCCTCCACGCCATATAACGCCCGGACGAAGAGGGTGCCCACGATAGCGGCCAGGATGCCCAGTATGGCGTACAGGGCGAATTCGAGCGGGTGGTTCACGCCGTGCGGGGGCACGATGATGGCCGGCTGGTTGCCCAGAAAATAGCGGGATATGGCGGTAGCCACCACCGAAGAGATCACGATGGGACTGAACCGGCTGAAGGAGAAATTTCCCAGGATGACTTCGAGGGCGAACAGCGCGCCGGCGATCGGCGTGTTGAAGGTCGCCGCGATGCCCGCGGCCGCGCCGCACCCCACGAAGGTCCGCATGCGATGGACGTTGACGTGCGACAGCCGGCCAAAGGTGGAGCCGATGGCGGCGCCGATCTGGGCGATGGGGCCTTCGCGGCCCACCGACAGCCCCGTGCCGATGCTGATGGCGGTAGCCAGCGAGGTCTCCACGGCGACCCGGGGTCTGATGCGTCCGCCGCGAAGGGCCACGGCTTCCATGACGTCCGGCAGCCCGCGGGCTTCCCGGGTGCTGAAGTAGATCAGGATGCCCACGATCAGGCCCCCGGCCGTGGGCACCGTGAGCACCGCCAGCGTGGTGAGCGAAACACGATCGGACAATCCACCGCCCCAGGCCACGGACTCGATGAACAGGATCAGTTCGCGGAATGCGATGGCGCCTCCCGCGCCCAGCACGCCGATCAGTACCGCGGCGCTGATCACGAAGACCTGGTCGGTCGTCCGCATGCGCTCGATATTGGCGTGCAGGCGCTGCCTGAAGCGCCTCGCCATCACGCGCCAGAGACGAAACACCCGGAGCCTCGACAGATTCATGATGCGCCTTTCTACCTTCATCTTGTCATCGAACGGCAAACCCAGTATCATACATATACTTGCCGAGAATCATTAAGTCAATTTTCGCTCGGGAACAGGCCTGAACATGTCCGAAAACTACAAGTCCGAAGACCCCGTGTCCGAAGACCCCGTGTCCGAAGACCCCGTGTCCGAAGAATCCAAGCCCGACGAGCACAAACCTTCCGACTTCGCTATTCCACTGCCCGATACGACCGATTGGGGCGAGCCCGACCGAGACATCCGCGTGAAACCCGCGGACGGCCGCGGCATCCTCATGCGGGACTGCCAGGTCGGCAGGGCGGGCGAAGTGCCGGAAGTGGCGCTCGACGGACACGGCCTGGCGCAGCGGGGTTCGGTCGTCGATCCCGGAACGCCCGATTTCGGATTCGCCATCCGGGAAAAGAAGCTGGTCTGGGCCGATAACATCGCGGATCTGTACGAGCAGGGCAAGGCGGGGCAGTGGGACGCCACGACGGACATCCCGTGGGATGACCTGCCCGTATTGCCGGACGACCTGGAGCAGGCGGTGTGCCAGGTCATGACCTTCCTCATCCAGAACGAATACCTGGCCATGTACCTGCCCGCCAAGTTCATGAACCGCATCGATCCCCAGTTCTCCGAAGTGGTCCTCTTCCTGGCCACGCAGGTCATGGACGAGGCGCGGCACGCGGAGGTGTTCACCAAGCGCGCCCTCGCCAACGGCGGCGGCCTGCAGTACGTCTCGGCCGCGACCGAATGGTCCCTGCGCAGCCTGCTGGCGCAGGACGATTACTCCAACGGTTCCTTTCTCATGCACGTCCTGGGCGAGGGGACCTTCATGGAACTCCTCATGTTCCTGGAGCAGGTCGCGCCTGACCCGGTGACCGCCCGTACCTTCAAGCTGGCGCGCCAGGACGAGGGCCGGCACGTCGGGTACGGCATATCCCATTTCGCCTACCACATCGAGCAGGACCCGTCGATAAAGGACGATCTGATGCGGGCGGCCGAGGAACGGACCCTGTTCCTTCAGCAGGCTTCCGGTTCCAGTCCCTTCGTGCTGAAAGCCATGATGACGCTGGCCGGCGGCGGCTCGCACCCGGAGCAACTGGCGCGGGGGCGGGACGCGGTGATGGGTCTCTACGAAGAGATGCACAGCAAGCGTGTGCGCGAACTGGTGGCCATCGGATTCGACCGCAAGGATGCCGAACGCATATCGGAACTGCACGGCAGCGGCGTGCGGAACTTCATGTAATCCGTTCACTACATCGTGAATAGCCCGTCTTTGGGAGAGGCTTGAAATGGGTGTCGTCCATAAGCACCAGGGACAGCAAGGCGCGAACGACTGGTCCGGCGTGGAGAAGCAGCCCTACAGCAAAGGTGGGGCGGTGGGCGGATCGGTGCGGGTGGTCATCGGTCCCGACGACGGGGCGAACAATTTCTCCGTCCGCTACTTCGAAATCGAACCGGGCGGACAGTCATCCTTCGACCGCCATCCCCACGACCACGGCATCTACATCCTCCGGGGGCGGGCGAAGGTGCTCATCGGGTGGGACGTGCACGACGTGGGTCCGGGCGACGTGGTATACATCGCCCCCAACGAACAGCACCAGTTCGAAAGCATCGGCGAGGAACCGCTCGGGTTCCTGTGCGTCGTGCCGCCGAAGTGAGCCCTCCGGACCTGGTGTCGGCTGACCCTCTGACGCCCAAAGGAGATTCCCCGGAACCGGCCGACGGCTAGCCACCAGTCACCCGCCCTTCGTGCCGGCCAGCCGCCCTTCGCGCCGGTCACCCGCCCTTCGCAGCGCTGTTCTTCATCCCATTTGCCATCAGGTGGAGTTGCGTATTCACGTATCCCGGCCGTACTTCCTCGAAGTGGGGGCCCATGATCCGGTGCAGATCGCCCAGGGCATGGAAGGGTACGGTAGGAATGGCGTGGTGTTCGGCGTGGTACGCGTTGTTCCAGTTCAGCCACCGGACCAGGGGGATGGTCAGCACGGTGCGCGTGTTGAGCAGGATATGGCGGATGCGGGGGCAGCCCGTGTGCTCGGACATGCGGATGAGACGCATGACGGGCTCGCCCAGGAACCGGGGCGCCAGCCAGTACAGGACCACGGCCATCGTGTCGAACCAGACCGAAACGGCCGCCAGCGCGCCGTAGGCCAGGACCATGCTCCAGGCCTCCATCACCACGTTGCCCCGTTCCCGCCGCGGCAGGAACTTCCGCTCGACCGCGTTGAACCGCCCGAAGAGCATCCGTACCAGGGCGGTCAGGTTGCTGTAGAAATAGGGAATCCCCGTCGCGTACCAGAGATAGCCTCCCAGGCTTTCCGCCATGGGGATCATCTCGGGGTCGTCCCCCGTGATCTGCGTGTGGGAATGATGGGCCAGGTGCTCGTAGCGGAAGTACGCGGGGATGAGAAACAGCCCGGTGCCGGTGATCCAGCCGACGATCCGGTTCATCGCCGCGCTTCTGAAGGCCGTGCCGTGGGAGCATTCATGGAAGGGCGCGAACCAGTGCACCACGACGGCGCCATGGGCTAGGAGGGCCGGCGCCAGCCACCAGGTGCCCAGGGAGAGCGACACCAGGAATCCGGTGAGCAAGGTGGCCGCCAGATGCCCGGTCAGGAAAACGAAGCCCGGCAGGTTGCGTCGACACAGCAGTTCGCTCAGCCGGTCCGGCGGAACGATATCGGTGGGTTTTACCGGGGCTGGTCCGGTTTTCAGATCGGGGGCAGACATAGGTCGACCAACGACTGATTAGGTGGACGGGAACGGGCTTGCGCCGTGAAGCCGGGCACAGACCGCGGGTCGAGGCGCCTATCCGGTGCGCGCCGCGCGGTCGTCGATCTCCACGATACCCCGTTCGAGATCGAAGCGGCGCGTCTTCTGCTTTTCCACGTCCCCCACGGTAACGCGGACGAAAAAGGCGCCGTCGG